>NZ_JAAUVM010000009.1:0-261782 GCF_012030485.1 Pseudomonas sp. B14(2022) | reverse complement strand
CAGCGCTATGTCTCGCGCTACAACATCAGCAGGCCTCATAGCTACAACGACTACCGGTCGCCGGTCGTGAAGGAAAGGTTGGCGGCGTGAACCTTAATCAGTGTCCAAGATTACTTGACCAGTTCAGTAAGCCTCCCACATTTTGTACAGCGGTGGCTCAGCGAAACCGATCCACCTCATGGCGCAGGCTCGCCGCCAATGTCTCCAGTTCCTTGGCGGTAATCGCCAGGTTGGACACCACTTCCCGCTGCTCGCTGTTGGCCAGCGCGATGCTCTGCAGGTTGCTGCTGAGCAAGGTCGCGGTGCTGCTCTGCTCTTGGGTGGCGGTGGTAATCGCGGCGAATTGCTGGCCGGCCGAGCGACTTTGCTCGTCGATACGTGCCAGGGCCGAGGCCACGTCGGCGTTGCGCGACAGGCCTTCCTGCATCAGCGCGTTGCCTTGCTCCATGGTGCTGATGGCGTTGCCGGTTTCCTTCTGAATGCTCTGGATCATGCCGGAAATTTCATCGGTGGCTTCACGGGTACGCGACGCCAGGTTACGTACTTCGTCGGCCACCACAGCAAACCCACGGCCTTGCTCCCCTGCGCGGGCGGCTTCAATGGCGGCGTTGAGCGCCAGCAAGTTGGTCTGTTCGGCAATCGAGGTGATCACGCCGACGATCCCGCCGATTTCCTGGGAGCGCTGGCCGAGGGTGTTGATCACCGTGGCCGTGCTGTTCAGGGCGGTGGCGATGTGTTCCAGCGACGACGACGCTTCCTGCATCGAGGTGCGGCCAATGCGGGTCTGCTGGGCGTTTTCCTGGGCCAGGCGTTCGGTATTGCCCATGTTGTCGGCGATATTCAACGACGTGGCGCTGAACTCCTCTACCGCGCCGGCCATGCTGGTGATTTCGCCGGATTGCTGCTCCATGCCCTCATAGGCACCGCCGGACAAACCGGATAAGGCCTGGGCGCGGCTGTTGACCTCTTCGGCTGCGTTACGGATATGCGAGACCATGGTCGACAGCGCTTCGCCCATCTGGTTGAAGCTGCGCGCCAGTTGGCCGATTTCGTCATGGCTGGACACGTTCAAGCGCGCGCTCAGATCGCCCGCCCCCAGGGACTCGGCCTGACGCACCAGGTCACTCAGGGGCTGCAACTTGCTGCGCAGCAGCCAGACCGTGGCGCCCACCGCCAGCAACATCGCCAGCACGCTGCCGATCACCAGGCGAATACCCACGGCCCAGGTCACAGCGCGGATTTCAGCTTTCGGCATGCTCGCGACTACAGCCCACGGACCACCTTCGAACGGTACCGAAACGCTATAGAAATCTTCGTTCTTGTCGCTCCAGAAGCGGCCTTTGCCTGGGGTCTTGGCCAGGTCCAGCATCACCGCCACCGATTGATCCAGCGCCTGCACACCGGCGGGTGGCACCAGCCAGTGCTTTTGCTCATCCAGCAGCGCAAGGGAACCGGTCTGGCCAATTCGGAAACGCTTGAGGTTTTCGAATTGGGCGTTCTGCGCATCGGTGTAGTCAAAACCGATGAACAGCACGGCGATGACCTTACCGCCGCTGTCACGCACCGGGCTGTACTGGGTCATGTAGGAGCGATCGAACAACACCGCCCTGCCGATGTAGGTCTGCCCACCCACAACGCGCTGATAGGCCGGGCCCTGACGGTCGAGGACGGTGCCGATGGCGCGGTTGCCATCCTGCTTGGTCAGGGACGTGCTGATCCGGATGAAGTCGTCGCCACTGCGCACAAATACGGTGGCCACGCCGCCGGACATTTGCTTGAACTCATCCACTTCATCAAAGTTGTTATTCAGCACCTCGCTGCCCAGGTACAGGCTGGGCGTCTGAACACCGGCTACGGTCACGGGTTGGTCCGCATGCACGCTCAACCCGGCGCCGAAGCGCTTTTCAAACAGCCCGCTCAAACGCTGAGTGCTCTCGCGCAAGGTGCCGTGGAAGGTATTGAGCTGGTCGGCGAGCAGACGCGCCTCACTGGCCAGGTGTTCCTCGCGGGTGTCGAGGTTAGCGGAGTCGAGGGAACGCAAGGCAAACACCGTACTGCCGCTGATAACGACAGCCAGAATCACGGCTAACGCGAGGCCTAACTGGGAGGCAATCCGGGCGCGAGGTTGAGACATGACAGCTCCTGGCCGAGGCCAGGATCATCCTGATCTCATAGCGCTGCTCGGCAAATTATCTGATGGGAAACGTTGGTGCACGATAGTTCCAACACACCTACTTCGGCTGGCCGCAGCAATACTTGAGCGATTCACAGGGGTATGACGCAAACGGTTGCGAACCAACGCTTCCACCCCTTCAGTCGAGGCGCTCTACCGCAGGCAACACCATCGCCTGCACCTCGCCTTGCAGAAAATCCGCCAACCGTCGCAAGCGCTCGCCGCCAGGGCGGGTTTTTGGCCACACAAGGTAGTAATTTTCCCCACTGGCCACCGCCGTCGGCCACGGCAGGCTCAATCGTCCCTGGGCGACGTCTTCAGCCACCATCAGCAAATCGCCCATGGACACGCCGTAGCCCCGCGCAGCAGCGATCATGCCCAGCTCCAGGGTGTCGAACACCTGCCCGCCCTTGAGTGACACTTGGGACGACAGCTGCATGCGCTCCAGCCAGTTGCGCCAGTCTCGCCGGTCGGGCGTGGGGTGCAGCAATTCGGCGGTGGCCAGGCGCGCGGCATCCCAAGGTCCATCCTCCAGCAGGTTCGGCGCACCGACAGGAATCAACAGCTCCGGGAACAGGTAACGGGCCTCCCAATCCGCTGGAAAATGCCCATCGCTCAGCAGCACCGCACAGTCGAAAGGCTCCTGATTGAAGTCCACCTCGTCCACGTTCATCCAGGCGCTGGTCAGTTGCACCTCATTGCCCGGCTGCAGCGCCCGGAAGCGGCTGAGCCGCGCGAGCAGCCAGCGCATGGTCAATGTGGAGGGGGCCTTCATGCGCAGGATGTCATCTTCGGCATTCAAGGTATGGCAGGCCCGCTCCAGCGCCGCAAACCCTTCGCGCACGCCGGGCAACAACAGGCGCGCCGCCTCAGTGAGCTGCAAGGCGCGGCCGTTGCGCTGGAACAGGCGGCAGGCGAAATGCTCTTCGAGCGTGCGGATATGTCGGCTCACCGCACTTTGGGTAATCGACAGCTCCTCCGCAGCGCGGGTGAAGGAGCTGTGCCGGGAGGCCGCTTCAAAGGCACGCAACGCATAAAGAGGAGGAAGACGACGAGACATTGGGAAAGCTCCGACAGCACAGTGCTGAAACCCTACCAGAATCAATCAGACATGAGTTTTAATCATGCAAACGATCGCATTTATCCCTTTGTGCAATGGGCTGGAAGCGCCGAGAATCAAACCCTCCCCAACCCTCTGACTTTTTGAGCGTGATGATCATGCAGCATCCGGCACGTACCGAACTCTGGGCCATTCTGCGGCTGTCAGGGCCGTTGATTGCCTCACAGTTGGCACACATGCTGATGGTGTTGACCGACACCCTGATGATGGCGCGCCTGAGCCCCGAAGCCCTGGCCGGTGGCGGCCTGGGCGCGGCGAGTTATTCGTTCGTCGCGATTTTCTGCATCGGCGTGATTGCCGCCGTGGGCACCTTGGTTGCGATCCGCCACGGCGCGGGTGATATCGAAGGCGCCACCCGCCTGACCCAGGCCGGGCTGTGGCTGGCCTGGCTGATGGCCTTGGCGGCGGCCCTGCTGCTGTGGAACCTCAAGCCGGTGCTGCTGATGTTCGGCCAGACCGAAACCAACGTGCACTCGGCAGGGCAATTTCTGACCATGCTGCCGTTCGCCCTGCCTGGCTACCTGAGCTTCATGGCCCTGCGCGGTTTCACCAGCGCCATCGGCAAGGCCACTCCGGTGATGGTGATCAGCCTCGGCGGCACGGTGGTCAACTACCTGCTCAACCACGCGCTGATCGAAGGCATGTTCGGCCTGCCCAAGCTCGGCTTGATGGGCATTGGTTTAGTCACGGCCATTGTCGCCAACAGCATGGCGCTGGCATTGATGTGGTACATCCGCAGCAACCGGGCTTATGCAGCCTACCCGCTGGGCACCGGGCTGCTGCGCCTCAACACCCAGTACTTGCGCGAGCTGTGGCGCCTGGGCCTGCCGATTGGCGGTACCTATGCGGTGGAGGTCGGGCTGTTTGCCTTTGCTGCACTGTGCATGGGCACCATGGGCAGCACGCAGTTGGCAGCGCACCAGATCGCCCTGCAAATCGTGTCGGTGGCCTTTATGGTGCCCGCGGGGATGTCCTACGCGGTGACCATGCGCATCGGCCAGCACTACGGCGCCGGGCAATTGCTGCATGCGCGCATGGCCGGGCGCGTCGGCATAGGCTTTGGCGCGGCAATAATGCTGGGATTTGCCGCCGTGCTGTGGCTGTTTTCAGACCCGTTGATTGGACTGCTAATCGACCACGACAACCCGGCGTTCCACGATGTGATCGTCCTGGCCGTCAGCCTGCTCGCCGTCGCCGCCTGGTTTGAGCTGTTCGACGGCGTGCAAACCATCGCGATGGGTTGCATTCGCGGGCTCAAAGACGCCAAGACCACCTTCCTGATCGGTGCAGGCTGCTACTGGTTGATTGGCGCGCCTTCAGCCTGGTTGATGGCCTTCACGTTGGGCTGGGGTCCCACCGGCGTGTGGTGGGGCCTGGCGCTGGGCCTGGCCTGCGCCGCGATTAGCCTGACCTGGGCGTTTGAAGCGAAGATGAAGCGGATGATTCGCCGGGAAGGCCAGGAGCCCGAAGCCGACACCGGCTTTCAGGCTGCACAGGTCGACTAGAGCCCCTCGCTCACGCAGGTGCGCTGGCCATTGCCGAAGGTCAGGTATTCCACCAACTCCGGCAACGGCAGCGGCTTGCTGATCAGGTAACCCTGGGCCTGGTCGCAGCCGAACAACCGCAACAGTGCCAGTTGCTCGGGAGTCTCGACACCTTCGGCCACCACTTCCAGATTGAGGTTGTGCGCCAGGTTGATCATGGCGTGCACCAGCTTGCGGTTTTCCTCACGCTCTTCCATGCCGCCGACGAAGCTCTTGTCGATTTTCAACAACGCAATCGGCAGGCTGTTGAGGTGCACGAACGATGAGAAACCGGTGCCGAAGTCATCCAGGGAAAACCGCACGCCCAAACGGCCAAGGGCGTCCATGGTCTGCTTGACCAGGTCACTGCGGCGCATCACGGCGGTTTCGGTCAGTTCGAATTCCAACCATTGCGCTTCCACGCCGCGCTCGCTGATCAGCCGGCTCAGCGTAGAAAGCAGCTGGCTGTCCTGGAACTGGCGAAACGACAGGTTTACCGCCATATGCAGCGGCGGCAGGCCGCGTTCGCGCAGGTCTTGCATGTCACGCAAGGCCCGGGAAATCACCCAGTAACCCAACGGTACAATCAGCCCACTCTGTTCGGCCAGTGGCACGAATTCACTCGGCGGCAACAGGCCACGCTCGCCGTGGCGCCAGCGCACCAGGGCTTCCAGGCCAACGATATGCCCGTCGTCCAGGTCGAGGCGCGGCTGGTAATGCAGCTCCAGCTCATCACGGCGCAAGGCACGGCGCAGCTCGCTTTCCAGGTCGGCCAGGCTGCGCGCGTTGCGGTTGATGCGTTCGTTGAAGATATGAAAGGTACAGCCCTGGGTACTCTTGGCTTGCTGCATGGCGATATGGGCGTGCCACATCAGCGGGTCGGCGCCGGCACGCGCCCGGGCATGGGCCACGCCCAGGCTGCAGCCGATCAGCAGGCTTTCGCCATCCACCCAATAAGGCTCGGCCATGGCTTCGGTGATGCGCTCGGCCATCCACTCCGCACGCTGGGGCGCGCGGCGCGTATCGATCAGCAGGGCGAATTCGTCGCTGCCCAGGCGCGCCAGTTGATCGCCGGCTTCGAGCTGGCTCTTAAGCCGCGAGACCACTTGCAGGATCAGGCGGTCGCCGGCCTGGTGGCCGAGGGCATCGTTGGCATGGCGGAAATTATCGAGGTCCAGGTGACCGAGGGCCAGGCCGCGACCTTCGTTCTCGGCCAACCGTGCGGCCAGCAGGGTCTGGAAGCCCTGGCGGTTGGCGATGCCGGTGAGCGGGTCCTGTTCGGCCAGGCGCTGCAGAGTGTTTTCCAGCACACCACGCTCACGCACATGGCGCAGGCAACGACGCAGGGTGTCAGCGTCCAACGCATTGCGGATCAGCCAATCACTGACGCCCAGCGGCGAAACCAGCGGTTCCTGCTCCAGCAACAACACGCACGGCAAGCTGCAACGGCCAGGGCCGGGTTGCAGGCTGGGCGTGGTCAACAGCACGGCGCTGTCGTCGTCGTCGAACAGACGACTCACCGAGTCCCAGTTTGGCGCGCTGATCAGCACAGCCCCATCGCCCATCGGCGCCAGGCACTCGCGCAACAACGCTGCCCACTCAGGCGTATCGGCCAGTAGCAGCAAACGCAAGGGTTCGACAGGCGTAGACAAGCTAGCTCCCTAGACTCTGCAAAAATTCGTTGGCGGCGGGCATTATGACGTGCGGCCTGATAATCACCAATGATAGGGGCTATCAAATACGCAGGCTGTAAGCAATTGTCTTAAAAACCCAGACATCCTGCGGCAAAGTATCAAAAGCGGCAAATTTAGATCGAGTGGTACGTCACACCGTCGATCCAGGGCAGCAGAATCTTGCCAGCCTGTTAAAATGCCCGCCCTTTTGAACAACGACTCCCTGAATTCCGTATGTCCCGACTCAATCCCCGGCAGCAAGAAGCCGTGAACTACGTCGGCGGCCCTCTATTGGTGCTCGCCGGTGCAGGCTCCGGCAAGACCAGCGTGATCACCCGCAAGATCGCGCACCTGATCCAGAACTGTGGCATCCGCGCCCAGTACATCGTCGCCATGACCTTTACCAACAAGGCGGCGCGGGAAATGAAAGAGCGCGTCGGCACCCTGCTCAAGGGGGGCGAAGGCCGTGGCCTCACGGTGTGTACCTTCCACAACCTGGGCCTGAACATCATCCGCAAGGAGCATGTGCGGCTGGGCTACAAGCCGGGCTTCTCGATCTTCGACGAGACCGACGTCAAGGCCCTGATGACCGACATCATGCAGAAGGAATACGCGGGCGACGACGGCGTCGACGAGATCAAGAACATGATCGGCGCCTGGAAAAACGACCTGATCCTGCCGCCCGAAGCCCTGGAAAATGCACGCAACCCCAAGGAACAGACCGCCGCCATCGTTTACACCCACTACCAGCGCACGCTCAAGGCGTTCAACGCGGTGGACTTCGACGACCTGATCCTGCTGCCGGTGAAGCTGTTCCAGGAACACGCCGACATCCTCGAAAAGTGGCAGAACAAGGTGCGCTACCTGCTGGTGGACGAATACCAGGACACCAACGCCAGCCAATATTTGCTGGTGAAGTTGCTGATCGGCACGCGCAACCAGTTCACCGTGGTGGGCGACGACGACCAGTCGATCTACGCCTGGCGCGGCGCCCGCCCGGAAAACCTGATGCTGCTCAAGGACGACTACCCGTCCCTGAAAGTGGTGATGCTGGAGCAGAACTACCGCTCCACCAGCCGCATCCTGCGTTGCGCCAACGTGCTGATCTCGAACAACC
This sequence comes from Pseudomonas sp. B14(2022), assembly GCF_012030485.1. Classification (NCBI taxonomy): domain Bacteria; kingdom Pseudomonadati; phylum Pseudomonadota; class Gammaproteobacteria; order Pseudomonadales; family Pseudomonadaceae; genus Pseudomonas; species Pseudomonas sp. B14(2022). Next base: position 254,176 of record NZ_JAAUVM010000009.1, on the reverse strand, counting down.
CCCACGAGTTTGAAAAACAACTGTGGAGCGAGATGGGCCACGGCGATGAGATCCGCGTGATCCGCTGCCGCAACGAAGACGCCGAAGCCGAGCGCGTGGCCGTGGAAATCCTCAGCCTGCACCTGCGCACCGACCGGCCCTACAGCGATTTCGCGATCCTCTATCGCGGCAACTACCAGGCCAAGCTGATCGAACTGAAGTTGCAGCACCACCAGGTGCCGTATCGCCTGTCAGGCGGCAACAGCTTTTTCGGACGCCAGGAAGTGAAAGACCTGATGGCCTACTTCCGCCTGATCGTGAACCCGGACGACGACAACGCCTTCCTGCGCGTGATCAACGTGCCGCGCCGCGAGATTGGTTCTACCACCCTGGAAAAGCTCGGCAACTACGCCACCGAACGCAAGATCTCGATGTACGCCGCCACCGACGAAATCGGCCTGGGCGAACACCTGGACACGCGCTTCACCGATCGCCTGTCGCGCTTCAAGCGCTTCATGGACAAGGTGCGCGAGCAGTGCGCCGGCGAAGACCCGATCAGCGCCCTGCGCAGCATGGTCATGGACATCGACTATGAAAACTGGCTGCGCACCAACAGTTCCAGCGACAAGGCCGCGGATTACCGCATGGGCAACGTCTGGTTCCTGATCGAAGCGTTGAAGAACACTCTGGAAAAAGACGAAGACGGCGAAATGACCGTCGAAGACGCCATCGGCAAGCTGGTGCTGCGCGACATGCTCGAGCGCCAGCAGGAAGAGGAAGACGGCGCCGAAGGTGTACAGATGATGACCTTGCATGCGTCCAAGGGCCTGGAATTTCCCTATGTGTTCATCATGGGCATGGAAGAGGAAATCCTCCCGCACCGCTCCAGCATCGAAGCCGACACCATCGAGGAAGAACGGCGTCTGGCCTACGTGGGCATTACCCGCGCACGTCAGACACTGGCCTTCACCTTTGCCGCCAAGCGCAAGCAATACGGCGAAATCATCGATTGTGCCCCCAGCCGGTTCCTGGACGAACTGCCGCCGGATGACCTGGCCTGGGAAGGCAATGACGACACCCCGACCGAGGTGAAGGCCGTTCGCGGCAACACCGCCCTGGCGGATATACGCGCGATGTTAAAGCGCTAGAATCGACTACTTTTTAATCTACTTTCGGCGCACAACCCGCCATTAGAGGAAGCTTTCCGTGGAAGCACTGCACAAGAAAATTCGCGAAGAAGGCATCGTGCTTTCCGATCAGGTACTCAAGGTCGACGCCTTTCTGAATCACCAGATCGACCCGGCGCTGATGAAACAGATCGGCGACGAATTCGCCGCGCGGTTCAAGGACGCGGGCATCACCAAGATCGTCACCATCGAAGCGTCGGGCATCGCGCCGGCAATCATGACCGGTCTGAACCTTGGCGTACCGGTGATTTTCGCACGCAAGCAGCAGTCCCTGACCCTGACTGAAAACCTGCTGTCGGCGACGGTGTATTCCTTCACCAAGAAAGTCGAAAGCACCGTGGCGATCTCGCCGCGTCACCTGACCAGCAGCGACCGCGTACTGGTGATCGATGACTTCCTGGCCAACGGCAAGGCATCCCAGGCGCTGATTTCGATCATCAAGCAGGCCGGTGCGACCGTTGCCGGTTTGGGGATTGTGATCGAGAAGTCGTTCCAGGGTGGCCGTGCGGAGTTGGATGCGCAGGGTTATCGGGTTGAGTCGCTGGCGCGGGTGAAGTCGCTGGCCGGTGGCGTCGTCACCTTCATCGAGTAATTTGCTACGAGGTGAACACGGATCAAAATGTGGGAGGGGGCTTGCCCCCGATAACAGTGGTTCAGCCAACACATTTGGGACTGATACGCCGCTATCGGGGGCAAGCCCCCTCCCACATTTGGCTTTGTGTTGGTTTTTAGTGTGCGGTTGCTTGTAAGCCAGCGAGCAATAGGCGCTGATAGAGATCCTCTTTCAGCCCCTCCGGTTTATCCAACCGCATCCGCCTCAAATGCTCTGGAAACGCCTCCGGCTCCGGTGCATCCAGTGCCGCCTTGCCCAACTCCAGAATCTCCGTCAGCTTGAATTTGCTCTTGAGCCAGTTCAAGGCGCGCAACAGATCCCGCTCTTCGTCCGTGAAATCGCTGCCCAGCGGATACTCCGGGAACAGCCGCCGATGCCGCGCTTGGATACCCTGGAGCCGCTCCGGGGTGTTGTCGCTGAAGCGAGGATCGAGCTGGAAATCCTTGGGCAACTTGCCAGCCTTTTGCGCTTGTTCGATCAAGTCGGCCTGGAAGCGTGAATCGGTGATGTTGAGCAACGCCTCGATCACCTTGACATCCGTCTGCCCACGCAGGTCGGCAATGCCGTACTCGGTGATGACGATGTCCCGCAGGTGGCGGGGAATGGTGCAATGCCCATACTCCCAGACGATGTTGGAACTGACCTCCCCCGCCGACTCACGCCAACTGCGCAGGATCAGGATTGAGCGCGCGCCCTCCAGCGCATGCCCCTGAGCCACAAAGTTGTATTGCCCACCTACGCCGCTGAGCACGCGACCGTCCTCCAACTGGTCGGCCACGCCTGCGCCCAGCAACGTCACCGTGATCGCGCTGTTGATAAACCGTGCATCCTGGCGCTGCAGGCGCTTGAGCGCTTCCTGGCCGTACAGCTCGTTGATGTAGCTGATGCGGGTCATGTTGAATTCCAGGCGCTTGGCGTGGGTCATCTCCTGCAAGCGCTGGTAAAAACTGCGCGGCCCCAGGAAGAAACCGCCGTGGATCGAAACGCCGTCGGGCTGCGCCGCATCGTCCAGCAAACCGGCGTTGGCTTGTTCCTGAGTGGCCACATCCGGGTAGACCTTGCGCCGGATAATCCCCGCATCCGCCAGCACCAGCAGGCCGTTGACGAACATTTCGCTGCAACCGTAGAGCCCACGAGCGAAGGGATCGACACCACCTTCACGACTGATCAGCGGGGCCCATTGGTACACATCCAGGTCAGTCAGTAGCAGGCGATAAGCTTCGTTATCGGCCTGGCGCGCCAGCAAAGCGGCGGTCAGTGCGTCGCCCATGGAGCCAATACCGATCTGCAAGGTGCCTCCATCGCGCACCAGGGTGCTGGCGTGCAAGCCGATGAAATGGTCCTGGAACCCCACCGGCATGTTCGGCGTGGAGAACAACGTGCTGCTGTCCTTTGCATCGATCAGGTAGTCGAACGCGTCCATGCCCAACTCGGAGTCGCCCGGCATGTACGGCAACTCGGTGTGGACCTGGCCAACGATCAAAACGGTTTCGCCCGCTTCACGGCGCTTGGCGATCATGGGCAGCAGGTCGAGGGTGATGTCGGGGTTGCAGCTCAGGCTCAGACGGTCCGGGTGTTCCGCGCTGCTCGCAACCAGTTGTGCCACCAGGTTCAGGCCAGCGGCGTTGATGTCGCGGGCGGCGTGGCTGTAGTTGCTGCTGACGTAATCCTGCTGGGCCGACGTGCTGTGCAGCAAACTGCCGGGCTGCATGAAGAACTGCTGCACATGGATATTCTTCGGGAGGCTGTCTGAGTGCAGCGCGGCCAGAAACTCCAACTCTGGGTAATCACCAAACACCCGCTCGATAAAGGGTTCGAGAAAGCGCTTCTGCAAGCCATCGCCCAAAGTCGGGCGGCCCAGGCTCAACGCGGTGTAAATCGTCAGCGCCCGCTCCGGCAGCTTGGCAATACGCCGGTACAACGCATTGGCGAACAGGTTGGGCTTACCCAGCCCCAGGGGCATGCCCATGTGGATATGCGCCGGTAGCCGCGCGAGTACGTCGTCAACTGCTTGCTCGATTGAACACAACTGCACCATCCGACCCTCCTGAACATTCCATGATTAGGGGTTGGACAGAGAGTGGCGGGTCTTTGCTGCAAAGAACAGCCTCGAAACACAAATTACGGGCACAAAAAAGCCGCTCGTAAGCGGCGTTTTTGGCGAAGATCGACGGTTACAGGCCGGACATCTTCTTGATTGCACCTTTAAGCTCATCATCCGAGCAATCAGCACAGGTGCCTTTTGGCGGCATGGCGTTGATACCGGTGATTGCCTTGGCCAGGATGCCATCGAGGCCGCCCTGGTGGTCGGCGCGCTCTTTCCAGGCCGCGGTGTCGCCAATTTTCGGCGCGTTCAACAGGCCGGTGCCGTGGCACGCGTTGCAGTGTTTGGCGATCACTTCATCTGGCGTTTTCGCTCCGCCGCCGCCGCCCGCTGCCACAGCGACTTCCATCCCCTTGCATTCCTGCCCCTGGACGCACACCTGGCCCACAGGCTCCAGGCGCTTGGCAATGTCGTCATTAGTCGCAGCTTGAGCGCTGACAGCCCATAGGGCCAGTACGGTTGCTGGTGCAGCCAGCATTTTCATAATTAGATTCACGCGTTCACCCTCAATGGTGGCTATTCACGCCTGCGGCCACGGTTTCGCAGGCGGCGAAAGTATAACGGTTAGCCCGTCCGGCCGAAACAACCCTATTAAACAAAGGGAGATTCAGTCTCGCGGAATGCTGCTCGGGTGTCTCTGCAACGCTGGCAGGACGCCTCTTTTGTTAAAAGTTCGCGGGTGTGGCTGCGCTGATTAGTCGCGCCGGCACATCGAACGGATTACGGAAACGATGGGGCTTGGTGCTTTCAAAGTAGTAGCTATCGCCGGCTTCGAGCACAAAAGTTTCAAGACCGACCACCAACTCCAAACGGCCTTCCACCAGAATCCCGGTTTCTTCGCCCTCGTGGGTGAGCATTTCTTCGCCCGTATCGGCGCCCGGCGGGTAGATTTCGTTGAGAAACGCGATCGCCCGGCTCGGGTGAGCACGACCCACCAGTTTCATGGTGACGGCGCCATCAGAGATATCGATCAGCTCATTGGCTTTATAGACGATCTGCGTCGGTATTTCCTGGAGGATCTCCTCGGAAAAGAACTCGACCATGGACATGGGGATGCCGCCCAGCACCTTGCGCAAGGAACTGATCGAGGGGCTGACACTGTTTTTTTCGATCATCGAAATGGTGCTGTTGGTGACGCCCGCGCGCTTGGCGAGCTCACGCTGGGAAAGACCCTTCAGCTTACGGATGGATTGCAGTCGTTCGCCGACGTCCAATGCGGGAGCCTCCTAGGATTCTGGCTTTGTTGTAATTGAGCGTTATCATGGCGACAGCGTTCAGTATTTACAACACTTGGGCCTAAATCCCAGGGAGCGGTGTTCGTACCTGACGGTCAAGCGCCGGAATAGAGCCTTGGCACACGACGCAGGTTGCAGAAGATCTGGTACGGGATGGTCTCGGCAGCGACGGCGACGTCACTGGCGAGGATGGTTTTGCCCCACAGCTCCACGGTGGAACCAAGACCCGCCTCAGGGACGTCCGTCAGATCGATGCACAGCATGTCCATGGACACGCGACCCAGCAATTGGCTGCGCTGCCCCGCCACCAGCACCGGCGTGCCGGTGGGCGCATGGCGCGGGTAGCCGTCGGCATACCCCATGGCAACCACACCGATACGCATCGGTTTGGGCGTGATGAACCGGGCGCCGTAACCCACCGGCTCGCCGGCTGGCAGTTCACGCACGCAGATCACTTTCGATTCCAGGGTCATCACCGGCTGCAAACGCGCGGCCAAGGCCTGGTCCTCACCAAACGGTGTGGCGCCATAAAGCATGATGCCCGGACGCACCCAGTCGCTGGATACGCTCGGCCAGCCCAGCACCGACGGCGAGTTGCGCAGGCTGACCTCAGCCACCAGCCCTTGGCGCGCCGCATCAAACACCGCCACTTGCTCGTCGCTGCTGACGCAATCGAGCTCATCGGCGCGGGCAAAATGGCTCATCAACACAATCTTTGCGACTTTGCCGCTGGCCAGCAGGCGCTGGTAAGCCTCGTGGTAATCCTTGGGGTGCAGGCCAACGCGGTGCATTCCCGAATCCAGCTTGAGCCAGATGGTCAGCGGCTTGAGCAGGCTGGCCTGTTCGATGGCCTCCAGTTGCCACAGCGAATGCACCACGCACCAGAAATCATGCTCGACGATCAGCGGCAACTCGTCGGCTTCGAAAAAACCTTCCAGCAGCAGCACTGGCGCGCGAATACCGGCGGCGCGCAGCTCCAACGCCTCTTCGATACACGCCACGGCAAACCCATCGGCCTCGGCTTCCAGCGCCTGGGCGACGCGCACGGCACCATGGCCGTAGGCGTCGGCCTTGACCACCGCGAGGGCCTTGGCGCCCGTGACTTCACGGGCCAATTGGTAGTTGTGGCGCAGGGCTTGGAGGTCGATCAGGGCACGGGCAGGACGCATGGCGGCAGGCTTCTAGGCGGCAAAGTGAAGAAAAAACCGGCACCGATCAACAACCTCAGCACCGGAAGAGGGATCGTTGTTTAAGGCAGCGCGGCCACGACGGACAGCTCTACCAGAATTTCCGGTTCGCACAGCTTGGCCTCAACCGTGGCGCGGGCCGGGGCGACACCTTTGGGCAGCCACTTGTCCCACACCGCATTCATACCCGCGAAGTCGGCGTCGATGTCCTTCAGGTAGATCGTCACCGACAGCAGCTTGGTTTTGTCGGTGCCGGCCAGGTCCAGCAAACGCTCGATATTGGCCAGGGTTTCACGGGTCTGCTGTTCGATCCCGGCGTTCATGTCGTCACCGACTTGCCCGGCCAGATACACGGTACCGCTGTGAACAACGATCTGGCTCATGCGCTCATTGGTGAGCTGGCGCTGGATTGACATGCTTTGCGGACTCCTGGTGGTTGCCATAACGGGAAATATCGAGGCCTTCGGCGCTGATCTGCGGCGTTTTCTTCGCCATCAGGTCGGCCAGCAAGCGACCAGAGCCACACGCCATGGTCCAGCCGAGGGTGCCGTGACCAGTATTCAGGAACAGATTCTTGAACGGCGTGGCACCGACAATCGGCGTGCCGTCGGGTGTGGTCGGGCGCAGGCCGGTCCAGAAAGTGGCTTCGGTCAGATCGCCGCCCTGAGGATAAAGGTCGTTGACGATCATCTCCAGGGTTTCACGTCGCCGCGGGTTAAGCGACAGGTCAAAACCGGCTATTTCGGCCATGCCGCCGACGCGGATGCGGTTGTCGAAACGGGTGATCGCGACCTTGTAGGTCTCATCCAGAATGGTCGAGGTCGGGGCCATTGCCGGATTGGTGATGGGCACCGTCAGCGAGTAACCCTTGAGCGGGTACACCGGCGCCTTGATCCCCAGCGGCTTGAGCAGCTTCGGCGAATAACTGCCGAGAGCCAGTACGTAGCGGTCGGCGGTTTCCAGCTTGCCGTCGATCCACACACCGTTGACGCGCTCGCCCGCGTAGTCGAGGCGCTGGATATCCTGTTCGAAGCGGAATTCCACGCCCAGTTGCTTGCACATTTCTGCCAGGCGGGTGGTGAACATCTGGCAATCGCCGGTCTGGTCATTCGGCAGACGTAAAGCACCGGCAAGGATATCGGTGACGCTGGCCAGGGCAGGCTCAACGCGGGCGATACCGGCGCGATCGAGCAGTTCGAACGGCACGCCGGACTCTTTCAAAACGGCAATGTCTTTAGCGGCGCCATCAAGCTGGGCCTGGGTGCGGAACAGCTGCGTAGTCCCCAGGCTGCGGCCTTCGTACCCAATACCGGTTTCCGCACGCAGTTCGTCGAGGCAGTCACGACTGTACTCGGACAGGCGGACCATGCGCTCTTTGTTCACCGCATAACGGCTGGCGGTACAGTTGCGCAGCATCTGCGCCATCCACAGGTATTGGTCGATATCGGCGGTGGCCTTGATCGCCAGCGGCGCGTGGCGTTGCAACAACCACTTGATGGCCTTGAGCGGCACGCCCGGCGCGGCCCATGGCGAAGCGTAGCCTGGGGACACCTGGCCGGCGTTGGCGAAACTGGTTTCCATGGCAGCGGCGGGCTGACGGTCGACTACGACGACTTCAAAGCCGGCCCGCGCCAAATAGTAGGCACTGGTCACACCAATGACGCCGCTACCCAAGACCAGAACGCGCATTTTTATATCCTCATCGCGGGCTTGGCCGCTGACGTGTGTTATTCGAGCAATGATGGGCGCAGTATAAAAAGCAATCGCCAGTGCATTTCACTATATAAATGCCTATATTTGGCGACAATTCTCGGCAAAAACCCTTTTCACAGAGGCGTATCCCCTATGCGTACCAACACCCAGACCAAGCGGGAGCTGGACAAGATCGACCGCAACATCCTGCGCATCCTGCAAGCCGACGGGCGAATTTCGTTCACGGAACTGGGGGAAAAGGTCGGGCTGTCCACCACGCCGTGCACCGAGCGGGTGCGGCGGCTGGAGCGCGAGGGGATCATCATGGGTTACAACGCGCGGCTCAATCCGCAGCATTTGAAGGGGAGTTTGCTGGTATTTGTCGAGATCAGCCTCGATTACAAATCCGGTGACACCTTTGAAGAGTTCCGCCGCGCCGTGCTGAAACTGCCCCATGTGCTGGAGTGCCACCTGGTCTCGGGGGACTTCGACTACCTGGTGAAAGCGCGCATTTCCGAGATGGCCTCGTACCGCAAATTACTCGGCGACATCCTGCTCAAGTTGCCCCATGTGCGGGAATCGAAGAGCTACATCGTGATGGAAGAGGTGAAAGAGAGCCTTAACCTGCCTATTCCTGATTAAACCAGCACCTGTCGGGTACTCGCCATGTACTCATGGATCTGCTTCTCCACCCGAGGGTGAATCAACTCTACGGGCCCCCGCCCATTGGGGCATGGCAAGGTCTTCGTGGTGCCGAACAGCCGACAGATCAGCGGCCGTTCGTCATATACGGTGCAGCCGTTGGGGCCCAGGTGTACGCAGTTCAGCTCGTCCATCGCCGCGTCCTGCTCGGCGGCGGTCTTGCGTGGCAGGCGCGACATTTCCTCCGGCGAAGTGGTGACCGGCCCACAGCAGTCGTGGCAGCCGGGGACGCACTCGAACGAAGGAATCTGACGGCGCAGCGCGCTGATTTTCTGACTATTGCAACTCATCGAAACACGTACCGAACGGCGAATAGAGGTGGATTCTGAAGCAAAACGCCCTGCGCAGACAGCTTCGTCCGACCGCTGTATCCTGCGTCAAATTTTCCAAACAGGGATGCTCCCCATGACTGCCAGCGCCCGGCACACCGCTTCCTACTACGCCGCCAGCAGCGTACCGCAACCCGATTACCCAGCGTTGACGGGCGAAGTGAGCGCCGATGTGTGCGTGATCGGCGGCGGTTTCTCCGGGCTCAACACGGCCCTGGAGCTGGCGGAGCGCGGCTTCAGCGTGGCGCTGCTGGAGGCGCGCAAGATCGCCTGGGGCGCCAGCGGGCGCAATGGCGGCCAGTTGATTCGCGGTGTCGGTCATGGCCTGGAGCAGTTCACCAACGTGATCGGCACCGATGGCGTGCGCCAGATGAAGCTCATGGGTCTGGAGGCCGTGGAAATCGTGCGTGAACGCGTCGAACGCTACCAGATCCCCTGCGACCTGACCTGGGGCTACTGCGACCTGGCCAACAAGCCTCGCGACCTGCAAGGCCTGGCCGAAGACGCCGAAGAACTGCGCAGCCTGGGCTATCGCCACGAAGTACGTCTGTTACAAGCGAGCGACATGGGCAGCGTCATCGGCTCCGACCGCTATATGGGTGGCATGATCGACATGGGTTCCGGCCACCTGCACCCGTTGAACCTGGCTCTCGGCGAAGCCGCCGCCGCGCAGCAATGGGGTGTGCAGTTGTTCGAACAGTCGGAAGTCACGCGTATCGACTACGGCCCCGAGGTCAAGGTGCACACCACCCAAGGCACTGTGCGCGCCAAGACCCTGGTGCTGGCCTGCAATGCCTACCTGAATGGGCTGAACCCGCAATTGAGCGGCAAGGTGCTGCCCGCCGGCAGCTACATCATCGCCACCGAACCGTTGAGCGAAGCACAAGCCGCCAACCTGCTGCCGCAGAACATGGCGGTGTGTGACCAGCGCGTGACGGTGGATTACTTCCGCCTGTCCGCCGACCGCCGTCTGTTATTCGGCGGCGCCTGCCACTACTCCGGACGCGACCCCAAGGACATCGGCGCCTACATGCGGCCAAAGATGCTGCAGGTGTTCCCACAGCTGGCCGACGTGAACATCGACTACCAATGGGGCGGCATGATCGGCATCGGCGCCAACCGCTTGCCGCAAATCGGCCGCTTGGCGGACCAGCCCAACGTGTATTACGCCCAGGCCTACGCAGGCCATGGCCTCAACGCCACGCACCTGGCGGGCAAGCTGCTGGCCGAAGCCATCAGTGGCCAGCAGCAGGGACGTTTCGACCTGTTCGCCCAGGTGCCGCACATCACCTTCCCCGGCGGCAAGCACCTGCGCTCGCCGCTGCTGGCCTTGGGAATGCTCTGGCACCGCCTCAAAGAGCTGGTCTGATCAATCACGCCAGAAAGGCTTCAGGCCTTCCTGGCGGGCTTGCTCGGGGGTCAACCCGACATCGCGCAATTGCTCGCGGCTCAAGTGCAGCAAGGCCTTGCGCGTATGGCGGCGGTGCCAGAACAGACCCCAGCGGCTGATCTCGCGCGGCGACGTCGCCCGCTCTTGCCCAGCCTGCAATTCCTGACTGTGTAACATCAGCCGCACATCGCTCATGCCGTTCATTTTGCTGCCCCTCATTTGCTTGTTGCCATGAGTGACTAGAATGGGCGAGCAGGCAAAACCATTACAGATTCAACCCACCTTTATTAAATCCATACAGACACTGCCTGTACGCGGCTGAATCCTGTATTTTCCCCTTATCTGTACTGGTCCCCCGGGAGCGACCGCCATGACGCTTTACGTCAACCTCGCCGAATTGCTGGGCACGCGCATCGAACAGGGGTTCTATCGCCCCGGTGATCGACTGCCGTCCGTACGCGCCTTGAGCGTCGAGCACGGGGTCAGCCTGAGCACCGTGCAGCAGGCTTATCGGTTGCTGGAAGACAATGGCCTGGCGATGCCCAAGCCCAAGTCTGGGTACTTTGTACCGGTGGGCCGGGAGTTGCCGGCGCTGCCCGAGGTCGGCCGCCCGGCCCAGCGCCCGGTGGAAATCTCACAGTGGGACCTGGTGCTGGAACTGATTCGCGCCGTTCCGCGCAAGGATGTCATACAGCTGGGTCGCGGCATGCCGGATGTATTGTCACCCACCCTCAAGCCCTTGCTGCGCAGCCTGGCTCGCGTCAGCCGGCGCCAGGATCTGCCGGGGCTGTATTACGACAATATTCTCGGCTGTATGGAACTGCGCGAGCAAATCGCCCGACTGTCACTGGATTCCGGCTGCCAGCTGACTGCCGAGGACATCGTGATTACCACCGGCTGTCACGAGGCGCTATCCGCCAGCATCCACGCCATCTGCGAGCCTGGCGATATCGTCGCGGTGGACTCGCCCAGCTTCCACGGCGCCATGCAGACCCTCAAGGGCCTGGGCATGAAAGCCTTGGAAATCCCCACCGACCCGATCACCGGCATCAGCCTCGAAGCATTGGAACTGGCGCTGGAACAGTGGCCGATCAAGGTCATCCAGTTGACCCCCAACTGCAATAACCCGCTGGGCTACATCATGCCGGAAGCGCGCAAACGCGCGTTGCTGACCCTGGCCCAGCGCTTTGACGTAGCGATCATCGAAGACGATGTGTATGGCGAACTGGCCTACAGCTACCCGCGCCCGCGCACCATCAAATCCTTTGACGAAGACGGTCGCGTGCTGTTGTGCAGCTCATTCTCCAAGACCCTGGCGCCGGGCCTGCGCATTGGCTGGGTCGCGCCCGGCCGGTACCTGGAGCGGGTACTGCACATGAAGTACATCAGCACCGGCTCCACCGCCACGCAGCCGCAGATCGCCATTGCCGAGTTTCTCAAAGGGGGCCATTTCGAACCCCATTTGCGACGGATGCGCACACAATACCAGCGTAATCGCGACGTGATGCTCGACTGGGTCAACCGCTACTTCCCTGCCGGCACACGCGCCAGCCGCCCACAAGGCAGCTTCATGCTGTGGATAGAACTGCCGGAAGGTTTCGACACCCTCAAGCTCAACCGCGTGCTGGTGGAACAAGGCGTACAGGTGGCGGTGGGAAGCATCTTTTCCGCGTCGGGCAAGTACCGTAACTGCCTGCGCATGAACTACGCTGCCAAGCCAACCGCCCAGATTGAAGAGGCCGTGCGCAAAGTCGGTGCTGCCGCGATCAAGATGCTGGCCGAAGTGGTGGACTGACCTTTCGCGAGAAAACGCCGTCATATGTCGACTACCGCCCTGACCTGGAAGCGACTCCCTTGATGATTCGACGGCTTTTACCGTTTTTCCTGTTGGGAGCCCTGGCCTTGAGCGGCTGCGCCACGGTGAGTACGCCGCGCATATCCAGCGATGCCCTGCCGGCCGCCCAGTCGTCGTTCGGCCGCTCGATCCAGGCCCAGGCCGCGCCGTATCAAGGACGCTCGGGCTTTCGCCTGCTACCCAACAGCAGCGAAGCCTTTATGGCCCGCGCCGAGTTGATCCGCAACGCCCAGACCAGCCTCGACCTGCAGTACTACATCGTGCACGACGGCATCAGCACACGGATGCTGGTGGATGAACTGCTCAAGGCCGCCGACCGAGGCGTGCGCGTGCGCATCCTGCTGGACGACACCACCAGCGACGGCCTTGACCAGATCATCGCCACCCTCGCCGCCCACCCCAAGATCGAGATTCGCCTGTTCAACCCTCTGCATCTGGGGCGCAGCACCGGTGTGACACGGTCAATGGGCCGTCTTTTCAATCTGTCGCTGCAACACCGGCGCATGCACAACAAGCTGTGGCTGGCGGACAACAGCGTGGCCATCGTCGGCGGGCGCAACCTGGGGGATGAGTATTTCGACGCCGAGCCCAACCTGAACTTCACCGATATCGACATGCTCAGCGTCGGGCCGGTGGCAGAACAACTCGGGCACAGTTTCGATCAGTACTGGAACAGCGCCCTGAGCAAACCCATTGATGACTTTGTCTCCAATATGCCCTCCAAAGGTGACCTGGCCGCCGCGCGCCTGGGCCTGGAAGCATCGCTGGCCGAGTCGCGCCAGCAGAAGCACGCGCTGTATGCACGCTTGCGCACCTACCAGACCCAGCCACGCATGGACACCTGGCGCCGCGAACTGATCTGGGCCTGGAACCAGGCACTGTGGGACGCGCCGAGCAAGGTCCTGTCCAAGGCCGACCCGGACCCGCACCTGCTGCTGACCACGCAACTGGCCCCGGAGCTGGAAGGCGTCAACCATGAACTGATCATGATCTCGGCGTACTTTGTGCCAGGGCAACCTGGGCTGGTGTACCTCACCGGCCGCGCCGATGCGGGTGTGTCGGTAAGCTTGTTGACCAACTCCCTTGAGGCTACCGACGTTCCGGCGGTACATGGCGGCTATGCACCGTACCGCAAGGCGTTGCTGGAGCACGGCGTGAAACTCTACGAATTGCGCCGCCAACCGGGCGATCCGAGCGCAGGCAGCGGGCCGCACCTGTTTCGTCGCGGCACGTTCCGTGGCTCGGACTCGAGCCTGCACAGCAAGGCGATGATCTTTGATCGGACGAAGTCGTTTGTGGGCTCTTTCAATTTCGACCCTCGCTCCGTGCTGTGGAACACCGAAGTCGGCGTGCTGGTGGACAGCCCGGAGCTGGCGGAACACGTGCGCAACCTGGCGCTGCAAGGCATGGCGCCGGCCTTGAGCTACGAGGCGAAGTTGCAGGACGACAACGTGGTGTGGGTGACCGAGGACAACGGCCAACTGCATACCCTAACCCGTGAGCCGGGCAGTTGGTGGCGGCGGTTCAATGCCTGGTTCGCCACCTCGGTCGGCCTGGAGCGCATGCTCTAGGAACAGCGAGGATCAAGCCGGCTGAGCGGCACCAAATGCACCTTGGCGCAGCAACAGCACCACCAAACCCAAGGCCCCGACCGCCATCAGCAACGGCAGCGCGTGCCCGCTGATCCATTGGCTGCCGGCGCCGGCCACCAGCGGACCGATCAGGCAGCCGATTCCCCATAACTGCGCGATGTGGGCATTGGCACGCACCAGCGCATCGTCACGATAACGCTCGCCGATCAGAATCAGCGACAACGTGAACAACCCGCCAGCACTGGCGCCGAACAGCACCCATAGTGGCCAGATGAGCAGCGTGTGCATCAGCAATGGAATCGCCAGGCTCGATGCCAGCAACAGCAGTGCGCAACTCAAAAACAGCGTGCGTCGTGGCAGATAATCCGCCAGCGCACCGATGGGCAGTTGCAGCAGGGCGTCACCGACCACCACCGTGCTGACCATCGCCAAGGCAATTTCGGCAGTGAACCCCTGTTGCAGGCAATACACCGGCAGCAGCGTCAGGATCATCGCCTCAAACGCGGCGAACAGCGCCACCGCCCAGGCAATCGCCGGCAGGCTCAGGCAGAAGCGCCACAAATCCGCGAAGGTCACGCTGAACGATTCGGCACTGGGCGCACCGGAGCGACCCAGCAATGCCAGCGGAGCCACCACCAGCAGGCCAACGCCGACCCAGAAACCATAGTCATGGCCGGTACCGATCACGCCCAGCAGCAACGGCCCCGAGAGCTGGCTCAAGGCATAACTGCAGCCATACAGCGCCACCAGCCGGCCACGCCACTGCTCCACCACCAACTGGTTGATCCAGCTTTCACCAAGGATAAACACGATGGTCAGGATCACCCCGATCATCAGGCGCAGCACCAGCCATATCGGGTAGCTGGGCAGAATGGCCAGCAAACCGATGGACACCGCACCGGCCCAAAGGCACAGACGCATGAGGTTCGCGGTGCCGAGCCAGGCGGCCAGGCGGCTGGAGACCTTGGCGCCAAGCAATACGCCAAAGGCCGGCATGGCGGCCATTACGCCAATAGCGAAACTGCCGTAGCCCCAGCCCTCAAGGCGCAGGGAGACCAGAGGCATGCTGACACCCAGGGCCAGGCCGACACTGAGCACCGAGGCCAGGACGGCGAAATAGGTCGCCCAACGCATTGCCACGCTCCTGTGGATAATCATGGGTTCACACAAAACAGTGTGGGAGGGGGCTTGCTCCCGATTGCGGTGGATCATTGAGCACTGTTAGTGCCTGACACACTGCTATCGGGGGCAAGCCCCCTCCCACATTTGCCTGCGGTGTTGCTTACAGCTTGATCCAGGTCGCCTTCAGCTCGGTGTACTTGTCGAACGCATGCAGCGACTTGTCGCGACCATTACCCGACTGCTTGAAGCCGCCAAACGGTGCGGTCATGTCGCCGCCATCGTATTGGTTGACCCACACGCTACCGGCGCGCAGGGCCTTGGCGGTGAGGTGCGCCTTGGAAATGTCCGATGTCCACACCGCAGCGGCGAGGCCGTATTGGGTGTCGTTGGCGATCTTGATCGCTTCTTCGGCACCGTCAAAGGTGATCACCGACAGCACCGGGCCGAAGATCTCTTCCTGGGCGATTCTCATGGCGTTGGTCACACCGTCGAAAATCGTCGGCTCGACGTAGGTGCCGCCCGTCTCTTCCAGGATGCGCTTGCCACCCGCCACCAACTTGGCGCCGTCGGCGTGCCCCGCTTCGATATACGAGAGCACGGTGTTCATCTGCTGGGTGTCCACCAGCGCACCAACGGTGGTCGCCGGATCCAGCGGGTTGCCGGGTTTCCAGCCTTTGAGGGCCTCGATCACCAGCGGCAGGAAGGTGTCCTTGATCGAACGCTCCACCAGCAGGCGCGAGCCGGCCGTGCAGACTTCGCCCTGGTTGAAGGCGATGGCGCTGGCAGCGGATTTGGCGGCAGCCTGCAGGTTCGGAGCATCGGCGAACACGATGTTTGGGCTCTTGCCGCCGGCTTCCAGCCAGACGCGCTTCATGTTCGATTCGCCGGAGCGGATCAACAGTTGCTTGGCGATCTTGGTCGAACCGGTGAACACCAGTGTGTCGACGTCCATGTGCAGCGCCAGCGCATTGCCGACGGTGTGGCCGTAGCCCGGCAGCACGTTGAACACGCCTTTCGGAATACCGGCCTCAACAGCCAGGGCCGCGATGCGAATGGCGGTGAGTGGGGATTTTTCGGACGGTTTGAGGATCACCGAGTTACCGGTGGACAGCGCCGGGCCGAGCTTCCAGCAGGCCATCATCAGCGGGAAGTTCCACGGCACGATGGCCCCCACAACGCCGACCGGCTCGCGGGTCACCAGACCCAACTGATCATGCGGGGTGGCAGCGACTTCGTCGTAGATCTTGTCGATTGCCTCACCGCTCCAGCTCAGGGCATTTGCCGCGCCGGGTACGTCAATGTTCAGGGAATCGCTGATCGGCTTGCCCATGTCCAGGGTTTCGAGCAGCGCCAGCTCTTCGGCATTGGCCTTGAGCAGCGCGGCGAAACGGATCATGGTGGCTTTGCGTTTGGCCGGCGCCAGGCGCGACCACACACCGGAATTGAAGGTGGCGCGGGCGTTTTCTACGGCGCGCTGGGCATCGGCGGCGTCACAACTGGCCACGCTGGCCAGGAGGCGACCATCGACCGGGCTGATGCATTCGAAGGTGTCACCGGAAACAGCAGCGGTGTATTCGCCATTGATGTAGGCGCGGCCTTCGATTTTCAGATCCTTGGCACGTTGTTCCCAGTCGGCACGGGTCAGGGTGGTCATGCGAGTGTCCTCCTCTTATTGAATATAAGGGCCAGGCGATGTCCCCCGGCAGCCTCAAAGAATGCTTGCCCGCCAGCCAGCTGTTCGGCTCAAAGGCAGCTGCCACCCTAAACCAGCGGCCGGGGATGTTTCAATATATTTGACATAACACCGGTAAACGCCCTTGCGATGTTCATTTTAATAAACATAGACTTTGGGCTCTCCAACCCCAGGCCAGACGGGACACGCACATGAGCATCCAGGACATCGTCGACTTCAGCCAAGCCAACACCGCCCCAGACCGCTACCGCCCTGCCGCCGAAAAAATCCTCAAGGGCGATCCCGAACAAACGGTGTACAACCATTACAACAGCCCGTGCGGCCAGATGAACGCCGGAGTCTGGGAAGGTGAAGTTGGGCAATGGAAGGTCAACTATACCGAGCATGAGTATTGCGAGATCGTGCAGGGCGTCTCTGTATTGCGCGACACCGAGGGCAATGCGAAGACCTTGCGTGCTGGCGACCGTTTTGTAATCCCCGCCGGCTTCAGCGGCACCTGGGAAGTGCTGGAGCCGTGCCGTAAGATCTACGTGGTGTTCGAGCAGAAAGCCTGATCAGTAAATCCGACGCAAAAAAAAGCCCGTATCGTGAGATACGGGCTTTTTCACAAGGAGGAAAATCAATTACTTGATTTTGCCTTCTTTGTAGATCACGTGCTTGCGAACGCGCGGGTCGAACATTTTCTTTTCGAGCTTGTCCGGGGTAGTACGCTTGTTCTTGTCGGTAGTGTAGAAGTGACCAGTACCGGCGCTAGAGATCATTCGAATCAATTCACGCATGATAGAGCTCCTTAGATCTTGCCAGCGGCGCGGATTTCGGCCAGCACGACAGTGATGCCACGCTTGTCGATAATACGCATGCCTTTGGCAGATACACGCAGGCGAACAAAACGTTTCTCTTCTTCAACCCAGAAGCGGTGATGCTGCAGGTTCGGCAGGAAACGACGACGGGTTTTGTTATTTGCGTGGGAAATGTTATTCCCAGTCACCGGACCCTTACCGGTAACTTGACAGACTCTCGACATGCCTCAGCCCTCTAAAACCACATGCCCAACCCGGCATGGGTTGGCCGCTTAATCTCTCAGTCATTTGGCGCCAGGCGCCGCGTTTCTTTAGGGTCTTACCGGCTACACCTACAAGCGAAGGAACCGGGCCCCTAGAAAAGAGCGCTGCTTTATACCAGAAAGACCCATGTGCAACAACAGCCCGTGTATTTTTACCGGCGTAAATCTCGGCGACAGACGTCCGAACCGCTGCCAGGAGGGGCCGCTGTAACAGCCGACCGCTCGTCGCACAGATTGATTTACAGCGCTCGCGCACGCAGTTAAGCGCACGGCGAAACGCGCTGAGGCGCCATCAAAACAGCATTTAGGGCAAAAGCACAGGCAAAAATGGGCTAGTCATTTATCAATCAGACCACTACGGTAGGACTTTTCCAGACTGCACTCGCAGATGGGCCTTCGATCTGCAAAGGAAACCGAACATGCGCCTCGCTGCCCTACCGCTATTGCTAGCCCCTCTATTTATCGCGCCGCTGGCCTCTGCCGCCAGCAACTTGAGCGTCTGCACCGAGGCCAGCCCCGAAGGGTTCGATGTGGTGCAATACAACTCGCTGACCACCACCAACGCCTCGGCAGACGTGCTGATGAACCGCCTGGTGGACTACGACGCGGCCAGCGGCAAACTGGTGCCAAGCCTGGCGGACAGTTGGGACGTCTCGCCGGATGGCCTGACCTATACCTTCAAACTGCACCCGGACGTGAAATTCCATCGCACCGAGTATTTCACCCCAAGCCGCACCCTGACCGCCGAAGACGTGCGCTTCAGCTTTGAACGCATGCTCGACCCGGCCAACCCTTGGCACAAGATCGCTCAGAGTGGCTTCCCCCACGCCCAGTCCCTGCAATTGCCAATACTGGTCAAGAAGATCGATGCCCTCGACCCGCTGACCGTGCGCTTTACCCTCGATCACGCCGACTCCACCTTCCTTGCGGCCCTGAGCATGGGCTTCGCCTCGATCTACCCGGCGGAATACGCCGACAAACTGCTCAAGGCCGGCACGCCGGAGAAGCTCAACAGCCAGCCGATCGGCACCGGGCCGTTCATCTTCAGCCGTTTCCAGAAAGATGCCGTGGTGCGCTACAAGGCCAACCCGGACTACTTCGCCGGCAAACCGGCTGTGGATAACTTGATCTTCGCCATTACCCCGGACGCGAACGTGCGCCTGCAGAAACTGCACCGCAACGAATGCCAGATCGCCCTGTCGCCCAAGCCCCTGGATGTGGGCGAGGCTGAAAAGGACCCCGCACTCAAGGTAGAAAAAACCGCAGCCTTCATGACCGCATTCGTGGCCATCAACAGCCAGCACCCTCCACTGGACAAGCCCGAGGTGCGCCAGGCCATTAACCTCGCCTTCGACAAGGGCAGCTACCTCAAGGCCGTGTTCGAAGGCACCGCCGAAGCGGCCAACGGCCCTTACCCGCCCAATACCTGGAGCTACGCCAAGGACTTGCCGGGTTATCCACAGGACCTCGCCAAGGCCAAGGCCTTGCTGGACCGCGCCGGCCTCAAGGACGGCTTCAAGACCACCCTCTGGACGCGCCCCACCGGCAGTCTGCTGAACCCTAACCCGAACCTCGGCGCACAACTGCTGCAGGCGGACCTGGCCAAGATTGGCATCCAGGCCGAGATCCGCGTGATCGAATGGGGCGAGCTGATTCGCCGGGCGAAAGCGGGTGAACACGACCTGCTGTTCATGGGCTGGGCCGGCGACAACGGCGACCCGGATAACTTCCTGACCCCGCAGTTTTCCTGTGCGGCGGTTAAATCCGGCACCAACTTCGCCCGCTACTGTGATCCGGCGCTGGACAAGCTGATCAGCGCCGGCAAGACCACCAGCGAACAAGGCGTACGCAGCAAGCTGTATCAGCAGGCCCAGGCGCAGATCCAACAACAGGCGCTGTGGTTGCCGCTGGCGCACCCGACGGCGTTCGCCCTGGCGCGCAAGAACGTCGAGGGCTATCAGGTGAGCCCGTTCGGGCGCCAGGACTTCTCGAAGGTCAGCGTCAAGCCCTGAGAACCAGTCCCGCCCCCCAGGGGGCGGGCTTACATCCAGCCATACTCCGCCATCGACAACGGATCACCGTCCCCCACGATGATGTGATCCAGTACCCGCACATCCACCACTTCCAGGGCCTTTTGCAGCAGCTTGGTCAATTTTCGATCAGCCGCGCTGGGCTCCGCGATCCCTGAAGGATGGTTGTGACACAAAATCAACGCCGCTGCGTTATAGGCTAGGGCGCGCTTGACCACTTGCCGGGGGTAGACCACGGCTGTGTCGATGGTCCCTTCGGACAACGCCTCGAACCCCAGCACACGGTGCTTTGAATCAAGAAACAGACAGCCGAAGATCTCGTGAGGCTCATGACGCAACAACGCCTTGAGGTAGTCGCGCACCGCCACCGGGTTTTCCAGCACCGAATCGCTGCGCAGGCGTTCGGCCAGATGGCGCCTGGACATTTCCAGCACCGCCTGCAACTGCGCGAACTTCGCCGGCCCCAAGCCCAATTGCTGGCTGAAAAGCGCCTGGCTGGCTTCCAGCAGCGGGCGCAAACCGCCAAATTGCGCCAGCAGATGGCGCGCCAGGTCCACCGCGCTCCTGCCGGTTACCCCGGTGCGTAGGAAGATCGCCAGCAATTCAGCATCGGACAGACTCGCCGCGCCCCACTCCAAAAGCTTCTCTCGCGGCCGCTCTGCCGCCGGCCAATCACGAATACTCATCCCACCTCCCTGTGCATGTGCGCCGCTGTTGCGGGGCGGACGCTGTGTTATCGTAGGCCCTCTTTTTTGCGTGCGATTTCACCTGGGGAGGGGGCATCGCAGGCGTCACTGAACTGGCTTCACTGAACTGGAAAGGCAAACCAATGCAGCGTCTGTATCGGAAACGCATCGTTCTCGGCGTCGGCGGCGGCATTGCCGCCTACAAGAGCGCAGAGCTGGTCCGCAGGCTTCTCGACCAGGGCGCCGAAGTGCGCGTGGTCATGACCCGCGGCGGCAGTGAGTTCATCACCCCGCTGACCATGCAGGCCTTGTCCGGACACCCGGTTCACCTGGACCTGCTGGACCCGGCAGCCGAAGCCGCCATGGGTCATATCGAACTGGCCAAGTGGGCCGACCTGGTGCTGATCGCTCCTGCCACCGCCGACCTGATCGCGCGCCTGGCGCAGGGCATTGCCGATGACCTGCTGACCACCTTGGTACTGGCCACCGACGCCACCATCGCCATCGCCCCGGCCATGAACCAGGCCATGTGGCGTGACCCTGCGACCCAGGCCAACACCCAACTCCTGCAAAGCCGTGGCCTCAAGGTGTTCGGCCCGGCCTCCGGCAGCCAGGCCTGCGGTGACGTCGGCATGGGCCGCATGCTCGAAGCCACCGACCTGGCACTGTGCGCCGCCGAGTGCTTCCAGCACCTGGCCCTGACCGGCAGGCACGTGCTGATTACGGCAGGCCCGACCCAGGAAAACATCGACCCGGTGCGCTACATCACCAACCATAGTTCAGGAAAAATGGGCTTTGCCTTGGCCGAAGCAGCGGTCGAGGCAGGCGCACGCGTGACCCTGATCACCGGTCCGGTGCACTTGCCGACCCCCGATCGCGTCACGCGAATCGACGTAGTCAGCGCTCGGGACATGCTGGCCGCCTGTGAGGCCGCCATCCCCTGTGACCTGTTTATCGCTTCGGCAGCGGTTGCAGACTACCGCCCGGAAGTCGTCGCCCCGCAAAAGCTCAAGAAAGACCCCACAAGCGGTGACGGCCTGCTCCTGCAAATGGTGCGCAACCCGGATATCCTGGCCACCATCGCCACGCGTCCGGACCGCCCGTTCAGTGTCGGCTTTGCCGCCGAGACCGAGCACCTGCTGGACTACGCCGCACGCAAACTGAAAGACAAAAACCTCGACCTGATCGTTGCCAATGATGTCGCCAACCCGAGCATCGGCTTCAACAGCGAGGAAAACGCCTGCAGCGTGATCGACCGCGAGCTGCACGCCACTCTTTTCGCCCAGACCAGCAAAGGCAAGATTGCCCGCCAACTGATCTCTTTTATCGCCCAACGGCTGAACCAGGTTTAATTTCCATGCACGCTTTGCAAGCCAAGATCCTCGACCCCCGCATCGGCACCGAATTCCCGCTGCCGGCCTACGCCACCCCAGGCTCCGCCGGCCTGGACCTGCGTGCGATGCTCAAGCAAGACACCGTCCTTGAACCGGGCCAGACCCTCCTGATCCCCACCGGACTGTCGATCTACGTCGGCGACCCAGGCCTGGCGGCGCTGATCCTGCCGCGCTCCGGCCTGGGCCACAAACACGGCATCGTGCTGGGCAACCTGGTGGGCCTGATCGATTCGGACTACCAAGGCGAGTTGATGGTGTCGTGCTGGAACCGTGGCCAGACGGCGTTCAACATCGTTGTCGGCGAGCGCATTGCCCAGCTTGTACTGGTGCCGGTGGTGCAGGCGCACTTCGAACTGGTGCAGGATTTCGACGAAACCCAACGCGGCGCAGGCGGTTTTGGGCATTCCGGCAGTCACTGACTAAGCTGAGCCTGGCCGGGCGCTTTTGTCCGGCTCGACGCCCCCCGCAAGGCTTTTCAGGATGAAGAATGCGCGGACTTTATCAGCGAGATTTCCCCATTGAAATCAACGTATTACGAAGACAAAAAGACAGGAGCCAAGCTCCGATGGCACTTTTGCACCACGAACTCTCTGCCGAAAACACCGTCATACCCTTCAGTTTGAGCCTGCCGGTCAGCCACATTAAGGCCAGCCTTGCCCCTTGAGATGGAGTTTCCCCCCGCGATGAGTACCGCAGCCCGAGTAGCCCCGACATTCCCCGACAGCATCTTTCGCGCCTATGACATTCGTGGCGTAGTACCCAAGACCCTGACCGCCGAAACCGCCTACTGGATTGGCCGCGCCATTGGTTCCCAGAGCCTGGCCCAGGACGAGCCGAACGTTTCGGTCGGTCGTGACGGTCGCCTGTCCGGTCCGGAACTGGTGGAACAACTGATCCAGGGCCTGGCCGACAGCGGCTGCCATGTCAGCGATGTGGGCCTGGTGCCCACCCCCGCGCTGTACTACGCCGCCAATGTACTGGCCGGCAAATCCGGGGTGATGCTGACCGGCAGCCATAACCCGTCGGACTATAACGGCTTCAAAATCGTCATCGCCGGCGACACCCTGGCCAACGAGCAGATCCAGGCCCTGCACACACGCCTGAAGACCAACGACCTGACGAGCGGCAAAGGCAGCATCACCAAAGTTGACATCCTGCAGCGCTACTCTGACGAAATCACCCGCGACATCAAACTCGCACGCCGCCTCAAAGTGGTGGTGGACTGCGGCAACGGCGCGGCCGGCGTGATCGCCCCGCAGCTGCTCGAAGCCCTGAACTGCGAAGTGATCCCGCTGTTCTGCGAGGTCGACGGCAACTTCCCCAACCACCACCCGGACCCGGGCAAGCCAGAAAACCTGGTGGACCTGATCGCCAAGGTCAAGGAAACCGGCGCTGACGTCGGCCTGGCCTTCGACGGTGACGGCGACCGTGTGGGCGTGGTGACCGAAACCGGCGAAATCGTATTCCCGGACCGCCTGCTGATGCTGTTTGCCCGCGATGTGGTGGCGCGCAACCCGGGTGCCGAGATCATTTTCGACGTGAAGTGCACCCGCCGCCTCACCCCGCTGATCAAGGAATATGGCGGCCGCCCGCTAATGTGGAAGACCGGTCACTCGTTGATCAAAAAGAAAATGAAGGAAACCGGCGCGCTGTTGGCCGGCGAAATGAGCGGCCACGTGTTCTTCAAGGAGCGCTGGTTCGGATTTGACGACGGTATTTACAGCGCCGCCCGTCTGCTGGAGATCCTCAGCAAGGAAAAATCCACCGCGGAAGAGCTGTTTCAGACCTTCCCGAATGATATTTCTACGCCAGAGATCAATATCCATGTGACCGAAGAGAGCAAATTCAGCATCATTGACGCACTGCACGATGCGCAATGGGGTGAAGGCGCCAACCTGACCTCCATTGATGGTGTGCGAGTCGATTACGCCAAAGGCTGGGGCCTGGTTCGCGCGTCCAACACCACACCGGTGCTGGTGCTGCGTTTCGAGGCGGATACCGAGGCTGAGTTGCAGCGCATCAAGGACGTGTTCCACGCCCAGTTGAAACGTGTTGCCCCTGATCTCCAATTACCGTTCTGATTTTAACCGGAGCCCTGAATGACCCTCGAACGCGAAGCCGCTGCCAACACCGCCAAGGTCCTGTCCGAAGCGTTGCCTTACATTCGACGCTACGTCGGCAAGACGCTGGTGATCAAGTACGGCGGCAATGCCATGGAAAGCGACGAGCTGAAAACCGGCTTTGCCCGCGACATCGTGTTGATGAAAGCCGTGGGGATCAACCCCGTGGTGGTCCACGGCGGCGGCCCGCAAATCGGCGACCTGCTCAAGCGCTTGTCGATCGAGAGTCACTTCATCGATGGCATGCGCGTCACTGACGCGCAGACCATGGACGTGGTGGAGATGGTCCTCGGCGGCCAGGTGAACAAAGACATCGTCAACCTGATCAACCGTCACGGCGGCAGCGCCATTGGCCTGACCGGCAAGGACGCCGAGCTGATCCGTGCGAAAAAACTGACCGTTACCCGTCAGACGCCGGAAATGACCCAACCGGAAATCATCGACATCGGCCAGGTGGGCGAAGTGATCGGCATCAACACTGACCTGCTGAACCTGCTGGTCAAGGGCGACTTCATCCCAGTGATCGCGCCGATCGGCGTGGGTGCCAACGGCGAGTCCTACAACATCAACGCCGATCTGGTGGCGGGTAAAGTGGCCGAAGCGCTGAAAGCTGAAAAGCTGATGCTGCTGACCAACATTGCTGGCCTGATGGACAAGCAAGGCAAGGTGCTGACCGGCTTGACCACTCAACAAGTGGACGAGCTGATCGCCGACGGCACCATCTACGGTGGCATGCTGCCGAAGATCCGTTGCGCACTGGAAGCAGTGCAAGGCGGCGTCGGCAGCTCGCTGATCCTGGATGGCCGTGTGCCGAATGCGATCCTGCTGGAAATTTTCACCGATACCGGTGTGGGCACGCTGATCAGTAATCGCAAGCGCCCTTAAAGCACTAAAAAGCCCCACCCCTTGTAGGAGCGAGCTTGCTCGCTCCTACAAGGGGTGGGGCTTTTTTATGGTTCAGCGGTTACTGAACGCCGAACTGCTCGCGATACGCCTTAACTGCCGGCAAGTGCTGCTTGAGCTGCGGATCATCCTCAAGGAACTGCAACACCTGGTTCAACGACACGATGCTTACCACTGGAATACCGAAATCACGCTCCACTTCCTGGATCGCCGACAACTCACCGTTGCCTCGCTCCTGGCGGTTCAGTGCAATCAATACACCGGCGGCCTTGGCGCCGTCCTGGGACGCAATGATCTGCATCACTTCACGGATAGCCGTACCGGCCGTGATCACGTCATCGATGATCAAGACATCGCCGGTAAGCGGCGCGCCCACCAGGCTACCGCCTTCGCCATGAGCCTTGGCTTCCTTGCGGTTGAAGCACCATGGCAGATCGCGCCCATGATGTTCCGCCAGGGCCACGGCTGTTGCAGCTGCCAGGGGGATACCCTTGTAGGCCGGGCCAAACAGCACGTCGAAGGAAATACCGCTTTCAACAATGGCTGCCGCGTAGAAACGACCCAACTGAGCCAGGGCCGAACCCGAGTTGAACAAGCCTGCATTGAAGAAGTACGGGCTGGTGCGCCCGGACTTGAGGGTGAACTCACCGAAGCGCAAAACCCCGCGATCGATGGCAAAACGAATGAAATCGCGTTGATACGCCTGCATGAAAAAAGCCTCAGATACCACGGATTTAGCTAATTAGGTAGACGGCGTGTATCATACACGCACGCGATTTTTGGGGCCATTTATGCGGATCATCAGTGTGAACGTTAATGGTATTCAGGCTGCAGTCGAGCGTGGTTTGCTCAGTTGGCTGCAAGCTCAGAATGCCGACGTCATCTGCCTGCAGGACACCCGCGCCTCCGCCTTTGAACTGGACGACCCAGCCTTCCAACTGGATGGCTACTTCCTTTATGCCTGCGATGCCGAAGTGCCCACCCAAGGTGGCGTGGCTTTGTACTCGCGGTTGCAACCCAAGGCGGTCATCAGCGGCCTCGGCTTCGAGACAGCCGACCGCTACGGGCGCTACCTGCAAGCCGATTTCGACAAGGTCAGCATCGCGACCTTGCTGCTTCCTTCGGGGCAGAACGGCGATGAAGACTTGAACCAGAAGTTCAAGCTAATGGACGATTTCGCCCGTTACCTGGATAAACAGCGACGCAAACGTCGCGAGTACATTTATTGTGGCTCGCTGTACGTGGCGCAACAGAAGCTGGATATCAAGAACTGGCGCGACAGCCAGCAATCCCCAGGTTTCCTGGCGCCGGAACGGGCCTGGATGGACGAGATTGTCGGCAACATGGGCTATGTGGATGCCCTGCGCGAAGTCAGCCGCGAAGGCGACCAGTACAGCTGGTGGCCAGACAATGAACAGGCTGAGATGCTCAACCTGGGCTGGCGCTTCGACTACCAGTTGCTGACCCCTGGTCTGCGCCGGTTCGTACGCAGTGCACGTTTGCCGCGCCAGCCGCGTTTCTCGCAGCACGCGCCGCTGATCGTGGACTACGACTGGACACTGACCATCTAAGGTCTTTATCCAGGCACAAAAAAACCGACATCGCTGTCGGTTTTTTTGTGGGTGTTCATTATTTGACCAGGCGCCAGGTCCACGGGTAGCGATAGGCAGTGCCGTTGTTGGCCTTGATGCCACCGATGATCGTCAGCACCAGCGCTGCCACCACCAGGATCAACATCAGCAGAAAGCCGATCACCACGAACCCCAGCACCATGCAGACCAGCCAGGCGATGGCCACCGTGATCTGGAAATTCAGGGCTTCCTTGCCCTGATCATCGATAAGCGGGTCCATATCCTTCTTGATCTGCCACACGATCAGCGGCCCCAACAGGCTGCCGAAGGGGAATACCAACCCCAGGAACGCCGCGAAGTGACACAACATCGCCCACTGGCGAACTTCCTTGGTCGGTGCCGGAACCGGCAATTGACTGTCACTCATGGCGCTTCTCCTTGAAGCCGGCTTAGTCAGCCAGTGCGGCGTTCTGCAGTTCGAAGATCTCAGTCATGCCTTTCTGGGCGAGGGCCAGCATGGCGTTCAGCTCGGCCGGCTGGAATGGCGCACCTTCGGCGGTGCCCTGCACTTCGATGAAACCACCGGTGCTGGTCATCACTACGTTCAGGTCGGTCTCGGCAGCCGAGTCTTCCAGGTAATCCAGGTCCAGCACCGGCTCGCCCTGGTACATGCCCACCGATACGGCGGCGATCATCTGCTTCAGCGGGTCGCCGCCTTTCAGGCCGCCACGCTTCTTGATGACTTTAAGCGCGTCAACCAGCGCCACCATGGCGCCGGTGATGGACGCAGTACGCGTACCGCCATCGGCCTGGATCACGTCGCAGTCGACGTAGAGGGTCACGTCGCCCAGCTTGGTCATATCCAGGGCCGCGCGCAGAGAACGTCCGATCAGGCGCTGGATTTCCAGGGTGCGGCCGCCTTGCTTGCCACGGCTGGCTTCACGCTGGTTACGTTCGCCGGTGGCGCGCGGCAGCATGCCGTATTCGGCGGTCAACCAACCCTGGCCCTGGCCTTTAAGGAAACGCGGCACGCCATTTTCAACGCTGACGGTGCAGATAACCTTGGTATCGCCAAACTCGACCAGTACGGATCCCTCGGCGTGTTTGGTGTAGTTGCGGGTGATGCGGATCGAGCGGAGCTGATCGGCAGCGCGACCACTTGGACGTTTCATAGGGGATACCTGTACAGAGGACGAAAAACTGCCGAGCATTATAGAGCCGCGAGTCGATTCGGGGCACTGCTAAAAATCTGGTTACGAATGGTCAGCCTATCGCCCATTGCTTGGGCGCACTCGCCCCACTGCGCTACAATCCCGCGCCTTCGCAGCCTGTCGGCTTCAATTTACCCATCAGCCCGCTTTCGCGGGACTGCATCGCGAGGTACCTCCATGGTGCACAGCATGACCGCCTTCGCCCGCGTCGAAAAAGCCGGCGCCCAAGGCACCCTGAGCTGGGAGCTGCGCTCGGTCAACAGCCGCTACCTGGAGCCGCACCTGCGCCTGCCGGAATCCTTCCGTGACCTCGAAGGCGCCGTGCGTGAGGCACTGCGCCAGGGTATCTCCCGCGGCAAGCTGGAATGCACCCTGCGTTTTACCGAAGAAACCACCGGCAAGCCGCTGCAGGTGGATCGCGAACGCGCTGCGCAACTGGTCGCTGCCGCCGAAACCATCGCCGGCCTGATCAAGCAACCCGCTGCGCTGAACCCTCTGGAAGTGCTGGCCTGGCCCGGCGTGCTGGTGGCTGACGCCACCGATCCGCAAGCCCTCAATGCCGAAGCCCTCGCCCTGTTCACCCAGGGCCTGAAGGAACTTAAGGCCGGCCGCGAGCGCGAAGGCGCCGAACTGGCCCGCCTGATCAACGAGCGCCTGACCTCGATCGAGGAAGACGTGGTGATCCTGCGCGAGCTGGTGCCGCAGATGCTTGCAACCCAGCGCCAGAAGGTCCTCGACCGCTTCACCGACATGAAGGCCGACCTCGACCCTGTGCGCCTGGAACAGGAAATGGTCCTGCTGGCACAAAAGAGCGACGTCGCCGAAGAGCTCGACCGCCTGAGCACCCACATTCTTGAAGTGCGCCGCGTGCTCAAGTCCGGCGGCGCCGCCGGTCGGCGCCTGGACTTCCTGATGCAGGAACTCAACCGCGAAGCCAATACACTGGGCTCCAAGGCTTTCGATCCGCGCAGCACCACGGCTGCGGTCAACCTCAAGGTGTTGATCGAGCAGATGCGCGAACAAGTACAGAATATTGAGTAAGGCAACCTCCATGACCCACAGCACCGGTACCCTTTACATCATTTCCGCCCCTTCGGGCGCGGGCAAAAGCAGCCTGGTCAAGGCGCTGACCGACACCAACGATCAGATCCGTATTTCGGTGTCCCACACCACCCGCGCCATGCGCCCGGGCGAGGTGAACGGCGTGCACTATCACTTCGTCGAGCGCACCGAGTTCGTCAAGATGATCGAGCATGGCGACTTCCTGGAGCGCGCCGAGGTGTTCGGCAACCTCTACGGCACCTCGCAAAGCCACCTGCAGCAGACCCTGGACGAAGGCCACGACCTGATCCTGGAAATCGACTGGCAGGGCGCCGAGCAAGTGCGCCAACTGATGCCCAAGGCGCGCTCGATCTTCATCCTGCCGCCATCGCTCGAAGCCTTGCACCAGCGCCTGACCAACCGTGGCCAGGACAGCGACGAGATCATCGAAGGCCGCATGCGGGAAGCTGTCAGCGAAATGAGCCACTATGTCGACTACGACTACCTGATCATTAACGACGATTTTTCCCACGCGCTGGATGACCTGAAGGCGATTTTCCGCGCCAATCAGCTCCAGCAGAAGCGTCAACAGCAGCGTTTCGGCAAATTACTCGCCGAATTGCTCGGCTGATTGGCCCTTCCCAAAACCGCTGCAAGGGCTTTACATTGGCGCTTGCAGCGGTTTTGCGAGGGCCTGCGAAAAATCAGCGCTTCCCTAAACGCTGGTGATTTTTTAAACTGCTCAGTCCGCTCGCCCAACCGGGCAGCGCGCATCTTGCATTCGCTCCGAGGAATATCATGGCCCGCGTAACCGTTGAAGACTGCCTAGACCACGTGGCAAACCGCTTTGAGCTGGTCATGCTCTCTACCAAGCGTGCCCGTCAACTGGCCACTGGCGGCAAAGAGCCCCTGGTCCAGTGGGAAAACGACAAGCCTACCGTTGTAGCCCTGCGTGAAATCGCTGAAGGCCTGATGAGCTACGAGTTCATCGCCAACGCTGAAATCGTTGAAGACGAACCGCTGTTTGCAGCGTTCGAGGACGAGTCCAACGAGGCCGTCTAAGCCTATGCCTGGTCGACGTAGCACGGCGCGGGGTCACAGCCTTCGGCAGGAGTTCACACTTTGCCGAGCATAGACGCCCTCGCCGATCGCTTATCGACCTACCTCGGCCCCGACCAGGTCAACCTGGTCCGCCGAGCGTATTTCTACGCCGAACAAGCCCACGACGGCCAACGCCGCCGAAGCGGTGAGGCGTACGTCACCCATCCTCTTGCGGTGGCGAATATCCTCGCCGACATGCACATGGACCATCAGAGCCTGATGGCCGCGATGCTGCATGACGTGATCGAAGACACCGGTATTGCCAAGGAAGCGCTCAGTGCGCAATTTGGCGAAACCGTGGCCGAACTGGTCGACGGGGTCAGCAAACTGACCCAGATGAACTTCGAGACCAAGGCCGAAGCCCAGGCGGAAAACTTCCAGAAAATGGCCATGGCCATGGCCCGGGACATCCGGGTGATCCTGGTCAAGCTGGCCGACCGGCTGCACAACATGCGTACGCTGGAAGTACTGTCCGGCGAAAAACGCCGGCGCATCGCCAAGGAAACCCTGGAAATCTACGCGCCCATCGCCAACCGGCTGGGCATGCACGCCATTCGTATCGAGTTCGAAGACCTCGGCTTCAAGGCCATGCACCCGATGCGTTCAGCGCGCATCTACCAGGCCGTCAAGCGCGCCCGGGGCAATCGCAAGGAAATCGTCAACAAGATCGAAGAATCCCTGAGCCATTGCCTGGCGATCGACGAGATCGAGGGCGAGGTCAGCGGCCGGCAAAAACACATCTACGGCATCTACAAGAAGATGCGCGGCAAGCGTCGGGCCTTCAACGAGATCATGGACGTGTACGCGTTCCGCATCATCGTGGACAAGGTCGATACCTGCTACCGCGTGCTGGGCGCTGTACATAATCTGTACAAACCCCTGCCGGGGCGCTTCAAGGACTACATTGCCATCCCCAAGGCCAACGGCTATCAATCGCTGCATACCACGCTGTTCGGTATGCACGGGGTGCCAATCGAGATCCAGATCCGCACCCGCGAAATGGAAGAGATGGCCAACAACGGCATCGCCGCCCATTGGCTGTACAAATCCAGCGGCGACGAGCAACCCAAAGGCACCCATGCCCGTGCCCGCCAGTGGGTCAAGGGCGTGCTGGAAATGCAGCAACGTGCCGGCAACTCCCTGGAATTTATCGAAAGCGTGAAGATCGACCTGTTCCCGGACGAGGTCTACGTATTCACGCCCAAAGGCCGGATCATGGAGCTGCCCAAAGGCTCCACCGCGGTCGACTTTGCCTACGCGGTGCACACCGACGTCGGCAACAGCTGCATTGCCTGCCGGATCAACCGTCGTCTCGCGCCCCTGTCGGAACCGCTGCAAAGCGGCTCCACTGTGGAGATCGTCAGCGCACCGGGCGCGCGCCCGAACCCGGCGTGGCTGAACTTCGTAGTTACCGGCAAGGCGCGCACACACATCCGCCACGCGCTGAAACTGCAGCGCCGCTCCGAGTCCATCAGCCTGGGCGAGCGCCTGCTGAACAAAGTACTCAACGGCTTCGACAGTGCCTTGGACAAGATTCCGCAGGAGCGCGTGCAGGCGATGCTCCACGAGTACCGCCAGGAAACCATCGAAGACCTGCTGGAAGATATCGGCCTGGGCAACCGCATGGCCTATGTGGTCGCACGCCGCCTGCTGGGTGAAGGCGAACAACTGCCAAGCCCGGAAGGCCCGCTGGCGATTCGCGGCACCGAGGGCCTGGTGCTCAGCTACGCCAAATGCTGCACGCCGATCCCTGGCGACCCGATTGTCGGCCACCTGTCGGCTGGCAAGGGCATGGTCGTTCACCTCGACAACTGCCGCAACATCACCGAAATCCGTCACAACCCGGAAAAATGCATCCAGCTCTCGTGGGCCAAGGATGTCACCGGCGAATTCAACGTCGAGCTGCGCGTTGAGCTGGAACACCAGCGCGGCCTGATCGCCCTGCTGGCCAGCAGCGTCAACGCGGCCGACGGCAATATCGAGAAAATCAGCATGGACGAGCGCGATGGTCGCATCAGCGTGGTCCAGCTGGTGGTCAGCGTGCATGACCGCGTGCACCTGGCCCGCGTGATCAAGAAACTGCGCGCCTTGACCGGTGTGATCCGCATCACCCGCATGCGTGCGTAGCCCATCCATTACAAGGAGTCATTCATGACCAAGACCGTTATCACCAGCGACAAGGCCCCAGCCGCCATCGGTACTTACTCCCAGGCTATCAAGGCGGGCAACACCGTCTACATGTCCGGCCAGATCCCGCTGGACCCAAAGACCATGGAACTGGTGGAAGGCTTCGAAGCCCAGACCGTACAGGTCTTCGAAAACCTCAAGTCCGTGGCCGAAGCTGCCGGCGGCTCGTTCAAGGACATCGTCAAGCTGAACATCTTCCTCACCGACCTGAGCCACTTCGCCAAGGTTAACGAGATCATGGGCAAGTACTTCGAACAACCTTACCCAGCCCGTGCCGCCATTGGCGTTGCAGCCCTGCCAAAGGGCGCGCAGGTTGAGATGGACGCAATTCTGGTCATCGAGTAAAACACCCGGCGCAGCCTCCACAGGCTGCGCCGACTTCGTTTTAAAAGGATTTCATGATGCGCAAAGCGCTTGTAGCCTCTTCGTTGCTCGCCCTGCTCCTCGGCGGCTGTGCCAGCAACCCTGCCGATCTGGATGTGAGCGGCACCTGGATCAACCAGGTCGCCATCGATGCGGCAGCCAAAGGCGGCCCTTTGCGTGAATCGTTGCAAAGCTATGGTCCGAACCTCGAATGGGAGGTCAACCCCAAGGCCTCGCAGGCGCGCTACTACAACGGTTTTGAAGTAGCCGAAGGCAAGTTGCTGGGCGAGAAATCCGGTGCCTGGAGCGTGGATTTCTACGGCAGCTCCGCCACCGAACTCAAGCGCAAAGGCAAGCAACTGCTGCAGTCCGCCAACGACAATGAGCCCGAGCAACTGTTCGCCCGCGCCAAGGACCCTGCACCGGAAGGCGCGCCACTGGGTGCCAACTTCGAACGCGCACTGTACGCAGCCTATATGGGCGGCGACTGGAAGATCACCGACGGCTTCGGCAACGGCGCCACTGTCCAGTTCCAGCCTGACGGCAAGGTCGCCGGTTTGCCCAATGCTGATCGGTACTCACTGTGCCTGGCCGGCGATTGCGCCTCCATGAGCGGTGGCTACGACAGCATGTGGCTGCAACTCAACGGCGTGGGCAACCCCTGGATCTTCGTGCGCAAGGGCAAGCAACTGGAGATCTTCCAGGCGGTCAACACCGCACAGGCGGACGAAGTGCCTTCGTTTACGCCGGGTCCTCGCCAATGGCTGCTTGAAAAACAATAGCAGTCATTAACCAGCTCCAAATGTGGGAGGGGGTTTGCCCCCTCCCACATTTTTAAACCGCATTTCAGCCTTTAAGAATGGCTGCATACCCTTCGCGGTAGGTCGCATACGTGGGTGTCCACCCCAACGCCTTTATGCGGGCATTGCTGCACTGCTTGCTGCCCGCTCGCCGCACACTGGCATCCTCGGACCACTCCGTCACGCCCAGATAGTCTCGCAACCAAGCCACCACCTCGGCCAACGGCGCCGGTGCATCGTCAACACCGATGTAAACCTGATCAAGCGAACCGCCCTGCTCTACATGCCGCAGTAAAAACGCGAGCAAGCCCGCCGCATCGTCCGCGTGAATCCGGTTGCCATATAGAGGCGGGTCGATCGCCACGCGGTACCCCTGGCGCACCTGGGTCAGCAGCCATTCGCGACCAGGACCGTAAATACCGGTCAGCCGCACGACGCTCGCGGGAATGCCACTGTTAAGTGCCACCTGCTCGGCCTCCAGCATGACTTGCCCGGAATAACCGTTGGCCTGGGTTTCGGAGGTTTCATCGACCCACTCCCCATTCTGCTGCCCGTATACGCTGCTGCTGGATACAAACAGCAGGTACTTGGGCTCCTGGCCATAATCCTTCAGCCACTCCAGCACATGCTGCAACCCTTGCACGTAAGCGGCGCGATAACCGGCCTCATCGTGGTCGGTCGCGGCGGCGCAGTACACCAGGTAATCCACCCCGCCGATCGGCCAGGTGTCAGGACAATCCTTGTTGAACAGGTCGCCGGCAATGCCGATCACCCCATCGGGAAGGCGTGAAATATCGCGCCGCAGGCCATAAACCTCCCATTCCGAGGCGAGCAATTGGCTAGCCAACCGACTACCCACATCGCCACAACCGGCAATCACAACAGAAGGCACAGACATCAAAAAACTCCGCTCTTAAAGGTCTAGATTAGCCCTCGCAGATGACCGACGGCCAGAAAAAGGGCAAATAAAGTTACTGTATTACTTCTGTTAACAAGAATTACTTGCAATAATAACCGCCCATTTGTCCTCGACCCCTTGGGTCTGGAAGGACGATCACTCATTTTTTCTCTCAGGTCCGGCCAGCATGACACGTAATACAACCCCCGCTTCGCCAACCAAGCTTCACAGCCCTTCCCGCGCCTGGCGTGCGATTGCTGCGCTGCTGTTCAGCGTACTGCTGGCACCGACCGCCGCGTTCGCTGACGCCACCGCACCCGCCACTCCGGCTGCCACCGAGCAGAATGCCGCCACCCCGGCCGCTCCCGTCGCAGCCCCGGCCCCTACTGACACTGCCGCTCCTGCCGCTGCCGATGACACCGGTGTAGTGCTGGAAGAAGACAACACCCTGGGCATGGCCCACGACCTGTCGCCGTGGGGCATGTACCAGAATGCTGACGTGGTGGTAAAAGCCGTGATGATCGGCCTGGCCATCGCCTCGATCATTACCTGGACCATCTGGATCGCCAAGGGTTTCGAGCTGCTGGGCGCCAAGCGCCGTCTGCGCACTGAAATCGTCCACCTGAAAAAGGCCACCACCCTCAAGGAAGCCAGCGAAAGCGCGACCAAGAAAGGCACTCTGGCCAACACCCTGGTGCACGACGCGCTGGAAGAAATGCGCCTGTCGGCCAACGCCCGCGAAAAAGAAGGCATCAAGGAGCGCGTGGCTTTCCGCCTGGAGCGTCTTGTTGCAGCCTGCGGCCGTAACATGAGCAGCGGCACCGGCGTACTGGCGACCATTGGTTCCACCGCGCCGTTCGTCGGCCTGTTCGGTACCGTCTGGGGCATCATGAACAGCTTCATCGGCATCGCCAAAAC
This sequence comes from Pseudomonas sp. B14(2022), assembly GCF_012030485.1. NCBI lineage: Bacteria > Pseudomonadati > Pseudomonadota > Gammaproteobacteria > Pseudomonadales > Pseudomonadaceae > Pseudomonas > Pseudomonas sp. B14(2022). The sequence goes on along the minus strand of NZ_JAAUVM010000009.1, from coordinate 219,210 downwards.
CCAGACCACCAACCTCGCCGTCGTTGCCCCCGGCATCGCCGAAGCCCTGCTGGCAACCGCCCTGGGCCTGGTCGCCGCGATTCCTGCGGTAGTGATCTACAACGTCTTCGCCCGTTCGATTGCCGGCTACAAGGCCCAGGTATCGGACGCGTCGGCAGAAGTCCTGCTGCTGGTCAGCCGCGACCTCGATCACCTGCCTACCGAGCGCAGCTCGCAACCGCACATGGTGAAAGTGGGGTAATCGGCCATGGGCCTGCATTTGAATCAAGGCGACGACGAACTCGTCGAGAACCACGAAATCAACGTCACACCGTTTATCGACGTGATGCTGGTGCTGTTGATCATCTTCATGGTGGCCGCACCGTTGGCCACCGTGGATATCAAGGTTGACCTGCCCGCCTCCAGCGCCAAGCCTGCGCCGCGGCCGGAGAAACCGATCTTCCTCAGCGTCAAGGCGGATCAACGCCTGTTCCTGGGCGAAGAAGAAGTCAAAGCCGAAACCCTGGGGCCGGTGCTCGATGCCAAGACCCAAGGCAAGAAGGACACGACGATCTTCTTCCAGGCCGACAAGGGCGTGGACTACGGTGACCTGATGAGCGTGATGGATGCCCTGCGGGCAGCCGGCTACCTCAAGGTCGGCCTGGTCGGACTTGAGACGGCAGCCAAGAAATGATCACGACGCGCCACAAACTGACGCGTTATGGCACCAGCCTCGCCGTCGTGCTGGGCGTGCATGCCGTCGCGATTGCCATCGCGCTCCACTGGTCGGCGCCGCGCACGGTGCAGTTGCCGCCGGCAGCCATGGTCATCGACCTGGCCCCGATGCCTGCCCCCCCGCCGCCGGCGCCGCCGAAAGTGGTAACGCCACCGCAACCGCCTGCACCGGTGGAAGAGCTGCCCCTGCCAAAACTGGCCGAGGCACCCAAGCCAACGATCCAGGTGCCCAAACCGGTCAAGCCAAAGCCCAAGCCGCAACCGCCAAAGCCGGTGGAGAAAAAGATCGAGCCGCCCAAGGAGAAACCCTCCGAGGAACCGCCGAGCGATGCTCCTCCGACCAAAGCACCGGCTGAAAAATCGGCCCAGCCGGCTCCCGGCCCATCGCCGCAGCAGATCGCCGCCAAAGCGTCCTGGGAAGGTGCCCTGCTGGCACACTTGCAGAAGTACAAGAAGTACCCGCCAGGTGCCCAGGCCCGTGGCAAGGAAGGCCTGAACCGCCTGAAGTTCGTCGTGGATGCCGACGGTAACGTGCTGTCCTACGAGTTGGTGGGCCGTTCCGGCAACGCCGACCTGGACCGCGCCACCCTGGACATGATCCGTCGTGCCCAGCCGCTGCCCAAGCCGCCGGCCGATATGCTTAAGGGCGGCAGCATCGAGATCGTTGCACCGTTCGTGTACAACATCGAAAAACGTCGTCGCTGAAAATGAAGGTGGCGAGGGACACCCCTCGCCACTCTCAGCAAAATCCCGCGCATTCCCCCCTCAATCCCCAGCAAAGTTCTGATAACGTGCGTCTATCGATTGCAGCCGGTATGCTTGGCCCGCAACCTCATGGACGCCCGCTATGACTCTCACAGAATTACGCTACATCGTTACACTCGCCCAAGAGCAACACTTTGGCCACGCAGCCGAGCGTTGCCACGTCAGCCAGCCGACGCTGTCGGTGGGCGTGAAAAAGCTTGAAGACGAACTCGGTGTGCTGATTTTCGAGCGCAGCAAAAGCGCCGTGCGCCTTACCCCGGTGGGCGAAGGCATCGTTGCCCAGGCCCAGAAGGTGCTCGAGCAAGCCCAGAGCATTCGTGAACTGGCCCAGGCGGGCAAGAACCAGCTGACCGCGCCGCTGAAAGTCGGCGCCATCTATACCGTCGGCCCATACCTGTTCCCGCACCTGATCCCGCAACTGCACCGCGTCGCACCGCAGATGCCGTTGTATATCGAAGAAAACTTCACCCACGTGCTGCGCGACAAACTGCGCAACGGCGAGCTGGACGCGATCATCATCGCCCTGCCGTTCAACGAAGCGGATGTGTTGACGCTGCCGCTCTACGACGAGCCGTTCTACGTGCTGATGCCCGCCTCCCACCCGTGGACGCAGAAAGACACCATCGACGCCGGCCTGCTCAACGACAAGAGCCTGCTGCTGCTCGGCGAAGGCCACTGCTTCCGCGACCAGGTGCTGGAAGCCTGCCCGACCCTGACCAAAGGCAACGACGGCGCCAAACACACCACCGTGGAATCCAGCTCCCTGGAAACCATTCGCCATATGGTCGCCTCTGGCCTGGGCATCTCGATCCTGCCGCTTTCGGCAGTGGACAGCCATCACTACGCCCCTGGTGTGATCGAAGTGCGTCCACTCACGCCACCGGTGCCGTTCCGCACCGTGGCGATCGCCTGGCGCGCCAGCTTCCCACGGCCCAAAGCGATTGAGATCCTCGCCGACTCGATCCGCCTGTGTTCGGTGGCCAAGCCGCCTGCTGCGAGCTAAGTAAACGTATGACTGAGCTGTCGCAGGTGTCGGTGACGGCACTCAAGGGTGTCGGTGAAGCCATGGCCGAGAAACTGGCCAAGGTCGGTCTGGAAAACCTCCAGGACGTGCTGTTTCACCTGCCCTTGCGTTATCAGGATCGCACCCGCGTGGTGCCCATCGGCCAACTGCGTCCGGGGCAGGATGCGGTGGTCGAAGGCACCGTCAGCGGCGCCGACGTGGTGATGGGCAAGCGCCGCAGCCTGGTGGTGCGCCTGCAGGACGGCACCGGTGGCCTGAGCCTGCGCTTCTACCATTTCAGCAATGCGCAGAAGGAAGGCCTCAAGCGTGGCACCCGCGTGCGCTGCTACGGCGAAGCGCGCCCCGGCGCCTCGGGCCTGGAGATCTACCATCCGGAGTACCGCGCCATTACCGGCGATGAACCGCCACCGGTGGACACCACCCTCACGCCGATCTACCCGCTCACCGAAGGCCTGACCCAACAGCGCCTGCGCCAGTTGTGCATGCAGACCCTGAGCATGCTTGGCCCACAGAGCCTGCCCGACTGGCTGCCCCTGGAACTGGCCCGCGACTACCAACTGGCGCCGCTGGCCGATGCGATCCGCTACCTGCATCACCCACCCGCGGATGCCGATGTCGACGAGCTGGCCCTCGGTCATCACTGGGCCCAGCACCGCCTGGCGTTCGAAGAACTGCTGACTCACCAACTGTCCCAGCAACGTCTGCGCGAAAGCATGCGCTCCCTGCGTGCGCCGGCCATGCCCAAGGCCACGCGCCTGCCTGCGCAATACCTGGCTAACCTCGGCTTTGCGCCGACGGGTGCCCAGCAGCGTGTGGGCAATGAAATCGCCTACGACCTCAGCCAGCACGAGCCGATGCTGCGCCTGATCCAGGGCGACGTAGGCGCGGGCAAAACCGTAGTCGCGGCCCTCGCCGCCCTGCAAGCCTTGGAAGCCGGTTACCAGGTGGCGCTGATGGCGCCTACCGAGATCCTCGCCGAGCAGCACTTCATCACGTTCAAGCGATGGCTCGAGCCCCTGGGCCTGGAAGTCGCATGGCTGGCCGGCAAGCTCAAGGGCAAGACGCGTGCAGCGGCGCTGGAGCAGATCGCCGGCGGCGCACCGATGGTGGTGGGCACCCATGCGCTGTTCCAGGACGAAGTCCAGTTCAAGAACCTGGCCCTGGTGATCATCGACGAACAGCACCGCTTCGGCGTGCAGCAGCGCCTGGCCCTGCGCCAGAAAGGCGTGGGCGGGCGCATGAACCCGCATCAGCTGATCATGACCGCCACCCCGATCCCGCGCACCCTGGCCATGAGCGCCTACGCCGACCTCGACACCTCGATCCTCGACGAACTGCCCCCCGGCCGCACACCGGTCAACACCGTGCTGGTCACCGATACGCGCCGGGTCGAAGTGATCGAACGGGTACGCGGCGCCTGCGCCGAAGGCCGTCAGGCGTACTGGGTGTGCACGCTGATCGAAGAGTCCGAGGAGCTGACCTGCCAGGCCGCCGAGACCACCTATGAAGACCTCACCAGCGCCCTGGGCGAACTTAAGGTCGGGCTGATCCACGGGCGCATGAAGCCTGTGGAAAAGGCGGCGGTGATGGCTGAATTCAAGGCCGGCAACCTGCAACTGCTGGTCGCTACCACCGTGATTGAAGTGGGCGTGGACGTGCCCAACGCCAGCCTGATGATCATCGAAAACCCCGAGCGCCTGGGCCTGGCGCAATTGCACCAACTGCGCGGTCGCGTCGGCCGGGGCAGCGCCGCCAGCCACTGCGTGCTGCTCTACCACCCGCCGCTGTCGCAGATCGGCCGCCAGCGCCTGGGGATCATGCGCGAAACCAACGATGGTTTTGTCATCGCCGAAAAAGACCTCGAACTGCGCGGCCCCGGCGAAATGCTCGGCACCCGCCAGACCGGCCTGCTGCAATTCAAGGTCGCCGACCTGATGCGCGACGCCGACCTGCTGCCCGCCGTGCGCGACGCGGCGCAAGCACTGCTGGAGCGTTGGCCGGATCACGTCAGCCCGCTGCTGGATCGCTGGCTTCGTCATGGGCAGCAATACGGCCAAGTGTGACGCTTGGCGCACTTATCCGACCTACAGTTGTATCAAGCTGGTTATACTTCGGTGAATGTAGGAAATTGGATCAGGCCATGTCAGAAGTTGCCCTCGCCACAGCCCCACTGACCGCACCGCCGGTCATTCGGGCTTTGCTCGCAAAACTCGCCATCAGCTACACGGAAGTCATCGAACATCCGGGCCTGAATCCTGCGCAAAAAGTCCAGGTCGTATTGCTGGAAGACGCGGTGGGCGCCCTGATGGTGCTGTTCCCGCAGAGCCAGTTGCTGGACCTCAACCGCCTCACCGAACTCACGGGTCGCCGCCTTACGGCCGTGGCGCCGGATCGCGTCGCGCGCATGCTGGGCAAGCACGACCTGAGCCTGCTGCCGGGGCTGCCGGCACTCACCAGTTCGCCGTGCCTGTACGAAGGCAGCCTGCTCAATGAACCGAGCCTGCTGGTGCATTCGGGTGAAGCCGGGCTGCTGCTGGAAATCGCCAGCGACGCCTTCAAGACCATGCTCACCAAGGCCAGCGCCGCCCAGTTCGGTGAGCCACTGAGCAATATCCGCCCGAACCTCGACCGCCCCAATGATGACCGTGAGGAAATCACCCAGGCGATGCAGGCGTTCACCGCCCGTCGCATCCAGCAACGCCTGGAAGCGACCATCGAGATTCCCCCGCTGGCCGACACCGCACAGAAGATCATCAAGCTGCGCGTCGACCCCAATGCCACCATCGACGACATCACCAGCGTGGTCGAAACCGATCCGGCCCTGGCCGCCCAAGTGGTGAGCTGGGCCGCGTCGCCTTATTACGCATCGCCGGGCAAGATCCGCTCGGTGGAAGACGCCATCGTGCGCGTGCTGGGTTTTGACCTGGTGATCAACCTCGCACTGGGCCTGGCCCTGGGCAAGACCTTGAGCCTGCCCAAGGACCACCCGCACCAGGCCACGCCGTACTGGCACCAGTCCATCTACACCGCCGCCGTGATCGAGGGCCTGACCCGCGCCATGCCCCGCGCCCAGCGCCCGGAAGCCGGCCTGACCTACCTCGCCGGCCTGCTGCACAACTTCGGCTACCTGCTGCTGGCCCATGTGTTCCCGCCGCACTTCTCGCTGATCTGCCGCCACCTGGAGGTCAACCCGCACCTGTGCCACAGCTATGTGGAGCAACACTTGCTGGGCATCAGCCGCGAGCAGATCGGCGCCTGGCTGATGCGCTACTGGGACATGCCGGACGAACTGTCCACCGCCCTGCGCTTCCAGCACGATCCGACCTACGATGGGCAATACGCCGAGTACCCGAACCTGGTGTGTCTGGCCGTGCGCCTGTTGCGCAGCCGGGGGATTGGCTCCGGGCCGGATGAGACCATCCCGGACGAACTGCTCGAGCGTCTGGGGCTGACGCGTGACAAGGCAGAGGAAGTGGTCTCCAAAGTGCTGGATGCCGAGGTGCTGTTGCGCGAATTGGCCTCGCAGTTCAGCCAGGGCTGAATCTGGCGCCTATCAGATAGCTATCGGGGGCAAGCCCCCTCCCACACTTGGAATGCATTCGAAGTGTGGGAGGGGGCTTGCCCCCGATGAATCCAACTCGATCTACCTGAAAGCCCTACTTCTTTTTCTTCGGTTTCAAATACTTGGTCAACCCCTGGAACCAGATCACCAGCGCCGGGTTGCCCTTGATCTGGATCGACTTGTCCTGAATCCCCGTCATGAACGCCAGTTGCTTGTTCTTCGCCTGCATCGTGGCGAAGCCGTAGGCGGCATCCTTGAACGCGATAGCAAACGCCGGCGTCGGATGGACACCCGAGCGGCTGGTGATGCGTTGGTCTTTGACGATGAAGTGACGGGCAACCTTGCCGTCGAGGGTCTGCAACTGGAACGCCAGGTCTTTGTCACCCAACTGTTGCTGGAAGGCAGGATTGGTGCGGCTGGCTTTGCCCATCATCAGGCCCAGCACCCACAGGAGAAGACGAAATTTCATGCACACGGCCTCGGTGTAATTATTGAGTGGCCGCAGCAGTTTAACGAATTGCAAAAAGAACGCTACCGATCTTGCGCATTAGCGGAAGATCGGCTGGCGTTTGACGCTTATAGCAGCATGTTACTTAAACGTTAGGGCAAGGCACCGGCGCCCAGTCGGCCAAGTTTGGATCGCGGCAAGTGCCTTCGATCTGCGCTTTACCGGCGCTGGCGACCTGCTTGCTTTCAGCTTGCTTGGCCTGCACGGTCTGGATGCTCTTCTCGGTAGTCACTGCTTCTTGAGGCACGACTGGCAGCACTTTCTTTTTCGCCGGCTTGACGGCTTTCTTGCCTTTAGCCGGCGGGGTAGCGGGTGCGGTGTCGGCGGTGGCCACGGTGACCACGTCGTTACGCTGCACGCCAACCTGCTGCAGGTCTTTCTCGTAGGCCTGGGTGTAGTTGTTCAGGTCTTCGGCGGCTTTGCCGTTGACCGCAACGATCAGGTCATTGGATTCCTTCAGGCCCGAGACGATTTCCGCCAGGCGCTTGCGGCCTTCGGTGTCGTTGACGGTCTTGGCTTTGCGATCACTCACCAACTTGGTGAATGCGCTCTGGTAGCACTGCTGGGACGCCTTGGCGTACGCGGTGCTGCGGTCGATGTCGGAGGCGCTTTTGTTCACGTCAGCCGCATACGAGGCGATGCGCTGGTTGTCATCGGCGATCTGCTTCTGACGCTCGGTGTAGTAACCCGCTGCGCCGCCGGCCAGGGCACCGCCCGCTGCGCCGATGGCGGCGTTACGGCCGCGTTTTTCCTTGTCGCCGGTCAGGGCGCCGAGCAATGCACCGCCGGCCGCGCCGATGGCTGCACCGGTGACCACCGACTTGGTCATGTTCGAGTCGGTGGCGCGCAAGTGCTGCACCGGCTCGTAGCAGTTGGGGTAGTACTCGACCTTGGTGCTGGACGCGACCTTGGAGGACGGCGACGTGGCGCAGCCTGTCAACACGGTGCTGAAGCCAGCGGCAATCAGCAAAAGATGACGCTTGGAAACCGCCTTACGGGAAAAAAGCATAGGTTGTGTTCTCTTCTAAGTTTGACTTGCCCAGCACGGCCACTGCCGCCTGAGTCCCTTCCAAGCTCGCCATACAGCCAGCGATCAGCGCTGACCGCTCGCTGCGAGCAATTCCTTCAAGATCGTCACCGGGTCGGCCCGCTGTTGTTTGCGGTAGTTGCCGACATGGCGAACGAACAGTGTTGCGCGCGTCACCAGGCTTTTGCCGAGCACTGGCTTGCGATCCAACTCTTCCTTGATCCGTTGAAACTGCGCCTGGATCACCGCATCGGTGTAGCGCGTGCCGGTGGCCAGGTTGTCGATATAGATCGCCACCGCGCCATCAAGGGCGCTGCGCCCGTTGTCGATGGCCGTGGCAAACAGCGCCGCGCTGGCCTCGTCCTTATTGTCCAGGGCCTGCTGGCGACTCTTCTGCAGGTTGGCCAGGCGGATGTTGTAGTTGCCAATGGTCTCGGCCACCAGCGCGGCCGACTGAATCAGGTTGCCCGCCGCCTCTTCGCGTTGCTGGGCGATCAGCGAGACATTGCGCTTGAGCTCTTCGTTGACCAGCCCCAACTCGGCTTGCAGCTTGGGGTCGACACTGGCAGCGATGATGCTGTCCAGGCGCTTGGTCGGGTCCTGGGCGTCGTCGATGGCATCGGTCAGCGAGGCCAGGCGGCCCTCTTTCTGCCATTGCGCAAACAGCTCCTTGTAACGCGAGCGCGGCGCCGACAAGGCACCAATCGCCACGCGGAATCCAGTGGTCTCATTGCTTTGTTCGGTGCCGTCGGCGGCGAACAGCGGGTATTCGCGGCGCATGCCGGTAAACAACGTGCCCTCACCTTCCAGGTAGTTGCCGCCCTTGACCACAAAGCCGCCGTAAGTGCCCTGGCGACGACCGGCGTGCACCAGCTGGAAGGATTCCTGGACCATTTCCGCGGCGTTGCCAATCACATCGAACATACCGATCGGGTTGGGCAATTTGGTGCCGATGGGCATCAGGCGCGCGGCCTGGCCGGTGCCGCCTGCGACTTGGTTGAACACCGCGTAATCACCCAGCGGGCCGTCGCTGTCGCTGCCTTCGACACGGCGTGGAAACAGGCGCCCTTCGAGGTCCTGACGGCTCACCGCCTGGCCTCCACGCGCGGCGAACTCCCATTCCACTTCGGTGGGCAGGCGTACAAAGCCCAGGCCGCCATCTTCTGCCGACGAACCGCGCCCGCTCACCGGCAGCAAGTCGCGGTGGTATTTCATCAGCCAGGCGCTGTACACCGCCGAGAAGCGCTCAGCTTCAAAGCGCGACAGCTTCACCTTGGGCAAACGCCCGGCCATGCCGGTGGGTGCATCGCACGCAGGCGCCGGCTCGCCACTGGCCAGCGACTGCGCCTGGGCCATCACCTGGGCGTACTGGCGTGCCGTCACTTCGTACTTGCCGATGAAGTACAGCATGGGCTTGAGCGGGGTCTTGGCGTCGGTCTTCGGCATCAGGGGCGCGATGACTTTGTTCCAGTCTTTCGGCAAGTCCTTGAGGGTGAACTGGCCGTTGATAAAGTCGCGGCGATAGCCGGAAATGAACGACTGCTGATAACCCGCCTCGCCTTCGGCGAAGGGGTAGCCGAGGCTGATCTCGCGGTCATCCAACGTCCCTTGGGCCAGCACGTAGGCGTAGCGGAACACCATATTGCCTTCGCACGGCAGCGGCAGGCTGACGTCATCGGGCAACGGCTTGGGGTTGTCGAGCTTGTCGCTTGCCTCATCGGCCCAGGCCATCGAGGCCAGGCTCAGCGCCACAACGGCGCCCAGTAACTTATACATCTCTGATTCCTTCAGAAGCCTGGATACGCACCACTCGCCAACCACCACAGGCTGCCGCCACGGCGCTGACGCCAAGGACTGCAACCAGGGCCAGGCCATAGTGACGCGCCAACAGGTGGCTGGCGTATTCGCCCGGCACCTGCACAAATAGTTTATTCACAGCTGTTTCGGCCAGGCCATACAGCCCGGCACTGAGCAAGGCGGCAAACCCTGCGCTGTACAGCGCTTGCAGCATCACAAACAGCAACAGCGCGCCGGTGGAAAACCCCAACAGGCGCAACACCGACAACTCTCGACGCTTGCGTGCCACAGCCGCCAATGCCCCGGCGAAGATCGCCGCAAATGCGCCCGCCAAGGCCAGCCCGGCGATGATCCAGAAGACGATCGACAGGTTGCGGCTCAGCGACTGCACCTGCGCGATGGTCTGTGCCTGGGTCGATACCAACAGATTCTGCCCGGCGAAAAACACCCGCAACGACTCCACATCGGTGAGGCTGCGCGCATACAAGCGAAACGCCGGATACACCCGCTGTTCGCTCACCGCGACCTCATCACCCGCCCAACCCAACGCTGGCACCGCGCGGCCATCGCGGTAATCTTCCGCCGCTTCCAGCAATCTCAAATCGGCAAACAATCCGTCCCGAGCGAAGGCTTCCAGCGGCAGCACCGCCAGTACCTGCAAGCGCGTGCGCTGGGCTTCCACGTGCCCGGCCACCTGCCGCGCAAAGCTGGTCTCCAGCCAATCCCCCGGCCGCGCCGCAAGCTTCTCGGCAGCGGTATGGCTCAGCACAATCTGGTCCAGGCCCTTGGGCATCGGCAGGCCGTTCAGCAACGGGTCACGCGCCGCCGTCGGCAGCATTTCCAGGGTCAGCGTGCCCACCTGTGCCGTCGCCGCAATCTGCCGCGTGCGCGGTAAGGCGAACGCCACATCGCTGCGCTGGCCGAGCTGTTCGACAAATGCGCTGCTGAATCGACCACCGCCCAACGGAATAATTTCACGGGTGGCCGGATCGGTCTCCAAACGTTCGGTCAAACTGCTAACCAGTCCAAATTTCAGGCCGAATAACACCAGCAACGGCGCGATCACCGCCACCAGCGCCAACACCGAACAGGCCGACAGCCAGGCATCGTTGCGGTAATCCTGCCAGGCCAGGGACGCCACCAGGGGGATGCGCATCAGCACGCCTCCCCGAGGGTCGCGGTGACGCCGCCGTCGGTGTCGCGCCGACAACTGATGCGCCGCACCTGCAAGCCACTGGCACGGGCCAGGGGTTCGTCATGGGTGGCGATCACACAGGCGGCGCGGTGCTCGCGGGCCTGGGCCAGCAGGGCCTGCATCACGCGCTCGGCATTCAGCGGGTCAAGGGACGCCGTCGGCTCATCGGCCAGCACCAATTGCGGTGCATGGGCCAGGGCGCGGGCGCAGCTCACCCGTTGGCGCTGGCCCACCGACAACGCGGCCGGCTTCTTGGCCAACTGGTCGCTGATCTCCAGCTGTTCAGCCAGGCGCGTCACGCTGCCATCGTCTTTCAAGCCCAGCAGTTGCCGGGACAGCGCGATATTGCTGCGCACATCCAGAAAACCCAGCAGCCCGCCGGTTTGCAGCACATAGCCCAAGTGCTGGCTGCGCAGCGCGGCCAGGGTGGATTGCTGATCGGCGCGCCACAGCCCGCCAATGTCCTGCTGATTGAAGTCGAACCGGCCCACCTGATCCGGCGCCAGTACCAGCGCCAACAGGTCCAGCAAGGTGCTCTTGCCGCACCCGCTCGGCCCGACAATCGCCAACTGTTCCCCGGCACGCAGGTGCAGCGTCGGGATCACCAGGCTGTAACGCTGGCTCCCGATCCCCCGGCTCTTATGCACCGCGCTCAGGTTCAGCATTACGGCAGTGTCGACAAGGGCACGCGGTACAACGCATCGCCCGGCTCGGCATCGCCGAAACGGACCCAGTTGGCCACGTCATTGTGGAAGGTTTCGTAGAGGCGGATTTTCGAATCCAACTCGTCGATAAAGTCTTCCTGCTCGGCCACGCTCAACGACAACCACAGATCCTGGGTCATGTTCAGCGACTTGCTGCGGTACGGCAGGCCTTCCAGGTATTCGCCAAGAAGACCGCCGTCGGCCAGGTTGCCACCCTTGCGCAGGGCCTGCGGATCGCGGCTCATATAGGCCGAGGCGCTGGCGATTTCCTGGAAGAAATCCTTGGGCGAGGTCTGGGTCTTGCGCGCCGCATCGACGATCAGTTTCAGCGACTGTTGCAGGTCGTTGAGCTGCAATTTGGTCAGCATCACGCACACCTGGAACGCCGGCAGTGCGGGGTTGGTCAGGTCGCGGTCGGCGGTCCAGGCACTGACCAGCTGCGGCGCCTGGCTCGCGCTCTTGCGACCGAGGAAATCCATATGCATCGCATAGCCGACCGCTGCGGATTTGTCCGCCAGGCTCGGCGCGGCACTCAGCAGCGGCACCGGTTGCGGGGTGTTGCTGCGCACCTGATGCACGAGGTTGGCGAACACGCTGCCGATCTCGTCGACGCGCTCGCCCAGCTTGCGTACATCGCCACCCGGAACCGCGGTGTACAGGTCGCCGATCTGCGGGTTGGCGTCGGCCGTGAGGATGCGGTACTGGCTCTCGGCGCCGGCGTGGGTTTTCTTGCCGGCGTCGGTGCGCAGGTGCAGCGCGTAGATCTTGATCTGCTTGCCCAGCGCGGCCTGGCGCACTTCAGCTTCGTTCATCTGGGTGGCGGCAAACGGGTCGTTCTTGCGCAAGGCACCGGCATCGGTGACCAGCAGGATGATACGCCCGCCATAGCCGGACCAGTCCATGCCGTCCACGGCCTGCATCACGCCGGCAAACGCGTCCTCGTTGAAGGAGTGGCTGGACACGGTAGACGCCTTGACCTGGCGCGCCATGTCGAGGAAGCGTTGCGGGTCGCGGCCCTGGTCGAGGCTGATCAGGGTCTTGGCCACGTATTCCAGGCCCGGGGTTTTCTTGATGCTGCTCCGGAAACCGACCATGCCGAAGCTGACACTGTCCAGCTCGCCACGCTCGGCGATGCGGGTTTGCAGCTCGTGCACGACGTCGCGGATCTGGTCGATGTAGGGCTGCATGGAGACCGTGGTGTCCACTACCAGCACCACCGCCGTGCGGAAGGCATCAGCATTGGCGTTGATCACCGGCGTCGCGGGCTTGGCCGCCGCGCTGCTGCCTGGGTCGATGGAGGCGATGTTAAGCAACTGCACCGGCTGGCCGTTCTCGTCGAAGCTCTCCTTGGCGTCGAAAATCGGCAGCAGGTAGAACTGGTTCTGCGGCACCGCGCTGGCGGACGGCTCCAGGGCCAGGACCTGGCCGTTGTCTTCGCGGTTCTTCTGCGCCTTGGCCAACACGCCTTTGGCGGCGGCAGGGTCGGCCAGCAGTTTTTCCACTTCAGCGGATTGACGCAGGAACATCACCGGCGCCCGGCCAGAGCGCTCGGTGAATTTAAGCACGAGGCTTTGCTTCCAATCGCTGACCTGGGCGGCCGGCAACCAGCCATCGCTGCGGCCATCGGTGGCGGCACCGACGCGCACCCACGGGCTGCCGTCGACGTCTTTGCGCTGGTACACATAAAGCACCGAAAACGCCGGCAGGGCCTTGCCCGGCGCGCTGCCGGCGTCATTCGACAGTTTGGCGCCGGGCTTGCTGAGGACGCGCTGGAACAGGGTCTTCTTACCGGCCATCAACAACGGACGTTGGCCGCCGTCCACTTCGGCCACCGCCACGGGTGGCGTTGCCTGGGGCACTTCGGCTGCCGCCGCAGGTGGCTTGGCCGGCTCATCACTGCCGCTCAACCACCAGTAGCTGCCACCACCAATGGCCAATGCGACGGCCACCGCCACGGCGGCCAGTGCCAACACCGGTCCACGCCGCTGCTCGGACACGGCGTTATGCTGGGTCGGCGTCACCACCGGCTGGCGCACCGGTTGCGGCTGGGGTTTATCGGTCGGGATGTCGATCGTGACCGGCGTCATGCCCGCCAGGTCAAAACTCAGCGGAATCGGCAACGGCCGCACCAGCGTGGCCTCCGGCGAGTCCGTCGGCAGATTGTCCAGCGCCTGCAGCAGCGCCGCCGCATCCGGGAAACGCTCCGCCGGGTCCTTGGCCAACAGCTTGCGCAGCACGCCCTGATAACGGCCGTGGTGCACCGGCAATTCCGGCAAGGGTTCGGTCAGGTGCGCCAGCGCCGTGGACAGCGCATCGCTGCCGTTATAGGGCAGCTTGCCGACGAGGATTTCATACAGCACCACGCCCAGCGCGTAGAGGTCGGCACGGCCATCGATCTCCTGGCCCCGCGCCTGCTCCGGGCTCATGTAGCTCGGCGTGCCCACGGCAAAACCGGCCTGGGTGAACTGGGTGCGGTCGTCCAGGGACTTGGCAATACCGAAGTCCGAGAGCACCGCCGTGCCATCGGCGCGGAACAGGATGTTTGCCGGCTTGACGTCGCGGTGCACCAGCCCCTGGGCATGGGCGTAACCCAAGGCCGAGGCGATCTGGCGGATCAACGTAATGCCCTGCTCCGGCGTCAGGCCGGCAGCGATGCGCTCCTTGAGCGTGCCGTTGGGCAGGTATTCCATGGCCATGTAATACAGCTCACCGACATTGCCGATGTCATGGATGGTCACCGTGTGCGGGTGGGACAGCCGCGCCAGGGTCTTGCCCTCGCGCAGGAAACGCTCGCAGAAACTCGGGTCGGCCGCCAGCGCCGCCGCCATCACCTTCAACGCCACCTTGCGCTCCAGGGAGCGCTGGGTCGCCAGGTACACGCTGGCCATGGCGCCTTCGCCGATCTCGCCTTCGATGTCGTAGCCCGGAATCACAATGTTCATGCCGATACCTTCACGACGATGGCGGTGATGTTGTCCGGCGCGCCACGGTTGAGCCCCAGGTGCACCAGGCTGCGCACGATTTCGTCCGGCGCGTCGTGGCTGAGCACTTCGCGGATTTCACGGTCTTCAACGGTTTTGTTCAGGCCATCGCTGCACAGCAGGTAGCTGTCGCCGGGAGCGATCAGCAGGTCGACCACCGCCAGCTCCAGTTGGGCTTCCACGCCGATGGCGCGGGTGACGATATTGGCGCGCGGGTGCACGCGGGCATCGGCTTCGCTGAGCAGGCCGCTGTCTTGCAGGTCCTGCACGTAGCTGTGGTCGCGCGAGATGCCTTCGAGCACGCCGTCGCGCAGGCGGTACAGGCGGCTGTCGCCGGCCCACAGGCACACACCGCGCAAACCGCGTGCAGCGAGCACCACCACCGTGCTGCCCATCATGGTCACGCCACGGTTGGCGGTTTCTTCACGCACGGCGGCGTTGATGCGGATCAGGTCATTGCGCAAGGCCGCCGAGTACTCATCGAGGGAGCGCCCCATCGGCACACTGCGCAGGCTGTCGACGATCAGGCTACTGACATAATCCCCCGCCGCATGCCCGCCCATGCCGTCGGCCACCACCCACAGGCGATTTTCCGGCAGGTCCAGGCACGCGTCTTCGTTGACCTGCCGGACCATGCCCACATGGCTTTTGCTCGCGGATTTGTACGTCGACCCCATCTACACCACACCTTCTTGTCCGAGCAAAAACTGCGCAAAATCGCCGGCGGCAGGCAGGCCCTGACACCGCAATAAACCAGGGGAAATCGTCTGTGAACCACGTCCCCACCAGAGGCTCGCACCGTCGCAGGCCTGTTCGGCGAGCGCGGTCATGCGCTGGTGCGGCACGCTGGCCGCCACACGTTGCAGGCCGGCGAAACGGCTGTCGACCGCGCGCGGCTCTGTCGCCGGCAAGCCCAGGTCGTCGAGGCCAGCGTTGAAGCGTTCGAATGTGGCGCCGGCATCCAGGGTGCTGAGCAGCAGCTCTTCAGCCTGCTCGAACCAGCTGTCCGGCCCGCCCACCAGGGACGCAGGGTTGATGTCGTGATCAAGCAAGGTGACCACCGCCAGCGGGAAATAGCGCCCGACCCGGTCAATGCTCGGCATCACCACGCCCGCCGCCGCGTCCGGCCCACACACGCCGGGCGCCAGCACAAAGCGCCACAGAGGGCTGACCAGGTACGCATTGAGCCAGCC
Source organism: Pseudomonas sp. B14(2022) (assembly GCF_012030485.1). Lineage (NCBI taxonomy): Bacteria > Pseudomonadati > Pseudomonadota > Gammaproteobacteria > Pseudomonadales > Pseudomonadaceae > Pseudomonas > Pseudomonas sp. B14(2022). The sequence continues at coordinate 203,740 of NZ_JAAUVM010000009.1, read as the reverse complement.
GGCGCCGAGGCTGTTCTGGCTGGCGAGCAACCCCGCCGCCAGCCAGCTGTCCCACGGGCCGATAAAGCTCTGGGGCAAAGCGCGGCTGACGAAGTCACCGCGGCTGGCCAACTTGCCGTAGAAGCCCAGCGTCGTCATAGCCGCTCCGGCAGGCTGAAGCCACTGAGCACGCGGCTCTTGAACGGGTTGAAGGCGCTGTTGGCGCGCAACTCGTAGGCGATGCTCGCACCGTCGACCCGCAGGCGCAGGTTGAAGCGATCCGGCGAGTTACCGGCGGTGAGGTCCGACTGTTCCAGCAAGCGGAACCAGGCCCACGGCCCGTCGAGCGTCACGCCCGAGCGGCCACTGGCCGACGGCGGCATGATCGAGATACGCACCACGCCAATGCTGCCGGGGTTCGGCCATTGCATCGCCACCGGGCGGCTTGGGCCATGGTCGTAGCTCAATTGCTGGCCGTCGAGGTCGAGCAGGAACTGGGTGATGGTCGGGTCCATCGACACCGGCTTGAGTTCGAAACGCACGATCGGCTGGGTGCCCCCGGAGCGGAAAAACGCATCGCGGATCGTTGCAGCACGTTGGAAGGTTTGCAGCACGCCCGGCGCAATCCCGAGCTTCTGCGCCGCGCCCGGCTGCCAGCGCCAGGTCTGTGCCGAGGTGTCCACGTACGGCTGCAGGTATTTGCGGAAGTAGTTGTCCATCACCCCGCCCACGCCGAAGAACTGGCCGAAGTCATCCAGGGTCGCATCCCGCGCGCTGCCCGGCGACATCGGGTAACGGCCGGCCAGGGACTGGCGGTACACATTGACCACTTCGCTGACCCATGCCGCGTTCAGCTGGTTACGCACTCCGCCCATCATGCTGTTGGTGGTGGAGTTGACCACCGACTTGACCATGCCCTGCACCAGCGGCGGTTGGCGCTCAGCGTTCAGGCTGACCCGTGTGGCCGCAGCCGCCGCCTGGTTCTTCGCCTCGCCAAGCAAGGCATCACCGCTGGCCCCGACCATGGCGCTGACCTGCACATACAGCGCGTTCATGTCCGACAACAGGCCGTCGATGGCTGCCGGTTCGCCTTCGTTCTTGCTGACGATGCTGTTGAGTTCGGCAAAGTGCGCGGTCACCGGATCATCCGCTGCCGCCGGCGCATTGGCCGTGGGTTGCTCCTGGCCGAGCAGGTTGCCGAGGCGCTCCTTGAGCTTGTCGACGCCGCCTTCCACCGGCACGCCTTTGGCGGCCAATTGGCGTTCCTCAGCTTGCAGATCGGTTTCCTTGGCCACAGCCACCAGCAGTTTTTTCAGTGGCGAGCTCGGGCCGGAAATCACCCGCAGCACATCGGCCGCCTGGGCCACGCTGGTGATCGGCACAAAGTCGATGTCGGCGAGCAACGCATCCCACTGGCGCTGGTAGTCCTGGAAGTACAGGCGGCGCACATCGGCGGCGAGGCTGACCACGTTCTGCTGATCGGCCTGCTCGCGGCCCAACACCCACTGTTCTTCAGCCAGGGTGCCGGTCTGGTTCAGGCTGCTCAGCAAAAACGCCTGGCGATAGCCCTTGGCGGTGAAAAAGCCACTCAACGGCTCGCCCAACGGCTTGCCGCTTTTACGGCTGAACACCAGCGCGGCATCACGGCCAGCGGCTTCGTTGATACGGAAGTCCGGGATGCCTTCAGGCAGTTTCTGGCGTTTGACCCGGTCGTAGACGCGCTGGGCCACCGGCAGTTGTTGCAACTGGCGACGCAGATCGTCGATCAGACGTGGGTCAAGGCGCGCACTTGGCGGATGGCGTTCAAACAACGCCTGCAAGTGCCCGGTCAACGCCTGGCGCTGATCGGCCGGCAGGTCGCGCGGCAGGTTGCGGTCCCAGTCGAGGGCGATCCAGGCCTTGATGAAGTCCGGGTCGTAATGCTCGCTGTCGGCGAGCATCAGGTAGGCCTTGAGGCCTTCGTAGAGGAAGTCGGAGTTGCCGCCGCCGTGCAGTTGCTCCTCGATGCGCGTCACCAGGCGCGGCGCAAACACGGCGATCAACAGTTTGCGATAGACACTGGCGGACTCGGCTTCGAGCATATCGCCCTGATACAGCCCCAGGCCTTCGGACCAGCTCGGCGAATCGCCCGCCAGGTGCTTCACCGCATTGAGCAGCGGCAGCACCGCGAGCACTTCACGCTGCGCCGGGCTCAGGTTCTGTACGGTCTGGCCCAGCGGGGCGACCTTCTGGTCGACCTGGGCGATATAGGCCTGGTTGGCGCGATAGCTCACCCACCACAGGCTGCTGACCACGATCACCAAGGCCACGGTGGCTGCGAGTACACCGCGTGCAATCCACTTGCGCCGGCGTTCGACTTTCGGGTTCACACCCACCAGTCCACGCTCGGCAAAGGCCACGGCGGTGAAGAGTTTCTCGATGAAGTAACTGCGCCCGGTGCCGCTTTGACGCGCCAGGTGCTGGCGGTCCAGGTTCATGCTCTGGGCCATGGCGCCGATCAGGCGGTCAATCGGGCTGCCTTCCTGGGTGCCGCTGGTGAAGTACACGCCGCGCAGCAACACGCGTTCTTCAAAGGCATTGGGTTTGAACACGCCTTCGAGGAAGCTTTGCAGGCAGTCCTTCAATGCGCCGAACTGCTGCGGGAAGCCGTAGATCAGGTCGCGCCGCGCCGGGTCGCGCTCCTGTTGCAGGCGCTCCACCAGACGTTCGTTGAGGCGCTGCTCCAGACCGGCGAATTCGCTTTGCAGGTGCGCCAGCGGGCTGTCGCTGTTCTTGCCGTCATCGAGGGCAAAGGTCATGCCCCACACCTGGGCGCGCTCTTCCTTGCTCAGGTTGTCGAAGAACTCCATGAAGCCCGGCACCAGGTCGAGCTTGGTCAGCATCAGGTAGATCGGGAAACGCACGCCCAATTGGGTGTACAGCTCCTGGATACGCAGGCGGATCGCCGCCGCATGGGCCGCGCGTTCGGCATCGGTGCCCAGCAGCAGATCCGACAGGCTGATGGCGATAAAGGCGCCATCGATCGGGCGGCGCGAACGCTGCTTTTTCAGCAGGTCGAGAAAGCCCAGCCACGCGGCTTTGTCCACCGTGGAGTTGCTGTCCTGGGTGGTGTAGCGGCCGGCGGTGTCGAGCAATACCGCCTGATCGGTAAACCACCAGTCGCAGTTGCGCGTACCGCCGACGCCGCGCACCGCCCCGGCGCCCAACTGGGCCGCCAACGGAAAGTGCAGCCCGGAGTTGACCAGCGCCGTGGTCTTGCCCGAACCCGGCGGGCCGATGATCACGTACCACGGCAGCTCGTAGAGGTTGCGGCGTTCGTCGCCACCAAGCTTGGCCTTTTTCAGCAGCGCCAGGGCTTCGTCCATGCGCTGGCGCAGGGTGGTGAGCTCTTCGGCGGTGGCCACGCTGTTGGGGTCGGCCGGGGTTTCGGCAGCCAGGCTGCGCATCACTTCGGCGGCTTGGCGCCGCGCCTGGATGATGCGGAACACGCGGTAGGCGATCCACACCGCGAACACCAGGATGATCAGCGCCCAGCGCCGGCCCTCCGGCACCAGCACATCGAGCAACGGCCCCACAAACCAGATGATCAGGCTCAGGGCGATCAGGCCCAGCACGGGGATCACCCAGCGAATCATGAAACTGAAAAACGCCTTCACTCGACGCCCTCCGCCAATACGGTGATTTCAACCCGACGATTGCGGGCACGGCCTTCGGCAGTCGCGTTGGTCGCCAACGGCTCGGTGTCGCTCCTGCCTTCGGCACTGAAGCGATCGGCCTGGCCGGTCTTGGCCGCGAGGATCTCCAATACCGACTTGGCCCGCGCTTCGGACAGGGCCCAATTGGATGGGAAACGCAGCGTGGCAATCGGGCGGTTGTCGCTGTGCCCGGTGACCCGCACCTGGCCCTTGACCTTGCGGATGGCGTCGGCGATGCGCAGCATCAGCGGCTGGTAGTCATCGACGATGCTTGAGCTGGCGGATGCAAACAGCTCATCGCCTCGAATGGTGACGACAGAACGGTCGACCTGGTCTTCCACCGCGACGCGACCGGCCTTGATGTCTTCCGCCAGGAAGCCGGCCAGGCGCGGACGCTCAATCACTTTGGGCTGCGCCACGGGACGGTCAATGGCCTGCACCGGGATCTCACCCAGTGCATGGATATTTTTGAACACCGGCTCCGCCTGCGCCGCGAGCAGCATGCGCAAGGTGAACAGCAAGGCCAGCAACAACGCCAGGCCAATCGCCACGGCGATCCACGGCGGCATGAACTGCGCCAGCCGATCACGCGCCACGGTGACGCCGCGCCAATGCGGCGACAGCTCGCGCTCGTGGTCACCGCGCGCGCTGCGAATCGCCGCCGCCGTGCGCTCACGCAAGGCTTCCAACTGGCTGCGACCGTCGTTCATCACGCGGTAACGGCCTTCGAAACCCAGGCACATGCACAGGTACAACAGCTCCAGCAGGTACAGGCGCTCACGTGGACTTTGCAGGCAGTGGTCGAGCAACTGGAAGACTTTTTCGCCCCCCCAGGCTTCGTTGTGCACGGTGATCAACAGGCTCTGCTTGCCCCAATCGCTGGTGCTGCCCCACGGCGTGCTCAACACCGCCTCATCGAGGGCGGTGCACAGTGCGTAACGCGCCAGCAGCACTTCGTTGCGTGCCACGCCAGCGGCTTCGGCGCGCTCTTCGAACTGGCGCAGGTAGGCCAGCAACTGCGCGCGCAAGCTGGCCGGCGCCGGGTGCGCGATGGTGTTGCGCAGGCGCGTCAGCAGCGCCAGCAGCGGGCCGGCGGCACTTTCCAGCGGGTTCAGGCCCTGGCTTTTGCCGGTGAGGATCGGTGCGGCCGGCATCGACAGCGGGGCCGGTTCGGCACGCGCGGGTTCCGGCGCACGGCCACCCGGGCGCGGCATGAACTGGGTGCGGTCGTCATCATTGGGATGCATCGCGGATTATCCTCGGATCGCCCAGAAGGCCAGGTTCAAGCCCGGGAACTGCCCGGCGATGTGGAAGGCAAAACCACCGGAATTGCTCAACTGTTGCCAGTGCTCGCTGCCCCGATCCAGCTCGTAGTAGGTCGAGCCTGCGTGGTACGGCAATTGGCGCGGCGCCACCGGCAACGGTACCAGGCCGATACCCGGCAGTTGCAGGTTGACCATGTCGCGGATGTGCTCCACCGCACCGACCTTGCTCTGCTGGCCGAAGCGCGCACGCAAGGTTTCGCCGGGCACGTCGGCGCGTACCACCAGAATGAAACTGGCATTGTCGAGCAGGGTCTTGTCCGCCAGCATCGCCACGTGGATGCCATAGGCTTTTTCCACAATGGGAATCGGCGTGGCCTTGCTGTCGATCAGCATCGACAGCGCCTCACGCAACGCAGCCATCACCGGCGCGAAACTCAGGGCCAGGTCGTCGTGCTGGTATTGCGGGTATTCCTGGGGGCGGCGGCCCGAGGTGGAGAAAGTCGAGAACTCACCGGCCAGGCTGACCAGTTCGCTGAAGAAGCGCTCCGGGTGCAGCGGGCTCAACTGGCTGAAATGCTGGATCAACGGCTGGGCGCGGTTGACCAGTTGCAGCAGCATGAAGTCGGCGATCTCCGACGCCCCCCCCGCCCCCGAGGCAACCACGCGACCGGCCAGGGCTTCGCCGCGCTGGTGCAGCAGGCCCAGCAGTTCGCTGCGAAACGCGCTCAACGGTTTGCTGGCGGCCACGTCCAGCACGGGTGGGATGTAGCTGTCGTCGAGAACCAGCGCACGGTCCGCGCGCTTTTCCTTGATGCGCACCAGGCCCACGGCGGCGTAGTCACTGATGCCATCCTGGGCAGTCAGCAAGCGCAGGGCCCGGGACCCCACGGCCACCGGCGCGCGGTTTTCGAACGGGGCGTTGTCATCGCGCACTTCGCGCACCTGGCTCACGTAACGCGCGGCTTCCAGGGCTTCGCCTTCATCCACGGTGTCGCGGGCACCCGCACGCTTGAGGGGCAAGGCCAGGTAGACCAGGCCATCGCGCAGGTTGTCGTCGATGTTCAGCGGGCTGGGCGCCAGGTCATCCTGGGGGATATTGAACGGCGTGCCGTCGGGCAACAGGCCGCGCGCCGAGACAATGGCCAGCTTGCCCTGGGCCAACAGGCCCTGGTCGATCAGCAACTCGGAGAACCCCCAGGCGCCGGCGGACAACGGGCGGCTGCGGGCGTCGATCAGGTTTTCCAGGTAACGGTCATGCTGCTGGAAGTGCTGCGTTCCGATGAACATGCCTTCCGACCAGACCACGCGATTGTTCCAGGACATGGGGGCTCCGATTGCTTCTTATTGGGCAGGGCTGGATGGGGTGACCACGACGTCGGCGCGCACGGCACGTACATCGAGGCTGATCTGGTATTCGGTGTATTGGCGCGCCGGCACGTTGATCACCGTGCGCCATTGCGCGCGGTCCAGCTCGCGATAACCCACCAGCAAGCCGATCTGGCGTGTGGAGGGGTCGAGGTCGCGCTGGATGCTCAGTTGCTGGCCGGGTTGCACCATGACTTCGTCCTGGTCCAGCAGGTCCAGGCCGAGGGTCGATTGCGCACGGTCGGCCAGGGCGAAGTAATCGGAGCGGGCGAAGGTGGCGGCGTTCTTCAGTTCGAAAATGCGCACCCGCACCGGGGCGGCCTGGCCGTTGGCGCCGGGGTTAAGCCCGGCAATGGCGTGGAAATGCAACTCGACGGCGGCGGTGTCCGCTTCAGCCTCAGCGGCTGCTTCGGGTTTGGCCGCGTCCTTGCTACACGCGGTCAGCAGCAGCGCGGTGGCGGCTGCGAGTAAAAACCTGGGAATCATCCTGCGTCCTCAATGACGTACTGAGCTATCCGTTAATCCATGTGTTGCGTGTCAACGGCGCTGTCGTGCGCTGTGTTCTTCATAGGCCCGGCTGAATTCGCGGCCGAACAGGTCCTGGAAATCTTCCTGGGCCTCGCGGGAAATATTGCTGTAAAGCTCGGTGAACTGCTGCCAGTACTGGGCCTGGCGCGAGCCGGCGAACAGGTTCGACAGCCCGCCGGGCTTGCCCATGCGCTCTTCCAGTTGTGCCGGTTCAAAGCGCGTGAGCAGGTGCTTGATCGCCGCTTCCACGCCGGCCATCACCGCCAGTTGGTGGGCACGCAGATCATCAAAACTGTCGCGCACGGCGAGGTCCGGTGCCATAAACGCCTGGTTGCCGTGGCGAAGCAAAAGCAGTAACGCTTCGTCGGCATTCGGTGCGAATTTCAACGGATTGTTTTCAGCAGGCTGGATCATCGTCTGCTGCATGCGGAACTCACCCTTGAGGCTGGCGCGGGCACGCAACACGTCGATCAGGCCTTCGACCATCAGGCGATAGCTGCGGCCGATGTTTTCCATTTGCGCCTCAGCCTGGGCCTTGTCCAGGCGTAACTGGTCCAGGCCGGCACCGCGCAGGAAGGCTTGCAAGAGGTCGGGTTGTTGGCTGTCTGCCACGGGGAGCGCTGGCTCGACCACGGGTGGCGGCTGGATGATCGGTACGGGTGCAGGGGCAGGTGGCGTTGGCATTGGCGGCGCACTGGCCATCGGCGCCGGCGTGTCGCCAAACAGGTCCCAGTCTTCGGGAATCACCGAGCCCGAGACCACCGGTTTCTCAACCACGGGCACCGCCACTGGCGTGGGCGGGCGGAAGTCGTGTTGTTCGCTGGGAACGTGGTCAGCCACAGTGGGCGGCGGCACGGCGGTGGGGCTGAGGAAGTCGAACAGGTCCGGCAGCGTGTCCATCGACGAAGCGCCTTGGAACTGCGGAGCGATCACCGGCGTTGGCGCGGGTTTGCTCGCCACGGCCCCCATCAGGGCTTCAAAACTGTTCGGTGAATCACCGGCGAATGGCTGGCTGTCGACAGCCTGCATGTTGAAGTCGATACGCGCCTGGATCTCGTAATCGCCGATGCGGATCAGCTCACCGTCTTGCAAGGGTTCGCTGTTACCTCGACGCATACGAATACCGGCGTTAACCAACTCCACACCATTTGTACTGTTATCGGTTAAATAATAACGGCCATCTTTGTATTGAATAACGCAGTGTTGCGAAGAAACCAACCGCTCAGGATCAGGCAATACCCAGTCATTATCCGAGCTGCGGCCGATAGCCATCGAGCCCTGATTCATGGACTTTTCCGAGCACTGCCCGGGGGTAATCTTGTGATAACTAGTGATAGTCAAACACAGCGACATCTTGCCTCCTTGCTGATACTTCGCGCGCAGTCGACCCCAGGGACAACGATTCCCGGGAGATCCCCATCGGGTCGTGTAATCGACCGTCCAAAACCTGCTGATGCCAGCATGATCGCTGATCTTAACTGGGCTCCATGACAAAAATCCTATACCGGTGCGCCGTTCGACCCAGCAGTCGCACAGGTTGTTAAGCACCGCACATCTGTCACAGAGAGCGAATAGCTTACCTTGACAAGGCATAAGTACTACACCAAAAATGCACAACTTCTTGAATACCAGTGATGGCGCATTAGTGGCATCTTGCCTATATGACCAAGAAAACATGCAAAGTTCCTTGCGCAACTAATGCATGCATTGCCCGTTATCTAACGGGCTGATAGGGAGATCAATTTCAGTGGATGTGCCGTTGCTGCTCACCGCCGTTTCCGCAACTTCGCCCTGTGGCGAAGACATGGAATATGACGCGGATTTTCTCCAACTGGAGCGTGATGCCAAGGGCCAACCCGAGCGCAGCATGGGCGATTCGATCCTGCCCGCCGAGCCGCCGGAATGGCGCGGCATCCAGCAGCAGAGCCTCGATTTGCTGCAGCGCAGCAAAGACCTGCGCATCACCCATTTCCTGCTGCAAAGTTCCCTCGCCCTCCAGGGTGTGGCCGGGCTGGCAAACGTCCTTACGCTGATCAACGCGCTGCTGCGCGAATACTGGGCCGACCTGCACCCGCGCCTGGATGCCGACGACGATAACGACCCCACCGTCCGTATCAACGCCCTCTCCGGCCTGACCAGCGATGGGACCATTCGTCTGCTGCGCGAGAGCATTCTCACGCGCTCGCGCACCTTCGGCCCTGTGAGCCTGCGCGCCGCGTTGAATGCCAGCGGCCTGATGAGTTTCCCCGACGAACAGCTCGGCGCCCAGCAGCTCAACGCCGCGTTCCTCGACAGCGACCCCGAACAACTGCAAGCCACCCGCGACGCCTTGAGCACCGCGCGCGCTGCCTGCGAAGCCATCGAACAGCAAGTCAGCGACCAAGTGGGCTCCGCCCAAGGCGTGGACCTGAGCCTGTTGAAGCAACCGCTCAAGCAAGCGCTGCAGGTGCTCAGCCAGTGTGTTCCGAACAGCGATACCAGCAGCGAACCCGAGGCCGTCAGTGACGACAATGCCCCCTCGGTCGACTTCGCCGCTGCCCCCGCCGCACCTCGCGCCACCGGCGACATCACCAACCGTGATGACGTGCTGCGCAGCCTCGACAAGATCCTTGCGTATTACACCCGGCACGAGCCTTCGAGCCCGCTGCCGGTGTTGCTGAACCGGGCCAAGCATCTGGTGCACGCCGACTTCGCGGCCATCGTGCGCAACCTGATTCCCGATGGCATGTCCCAATTTGAAAACCTGCGCGGCCCGGACGGCGAGTAAACCGCCCGACTGTGCAGTAACAACACCGTCGCTCAAGCGACCAGGAGCAGCAACGTGGCGAAGCAAAGTTCTCAGAAATTCATCGCGCGCAACCGCGCGCCTCGAGTGCAGATCGAGTACGACGTCGAGCTCTACGGCGCCGAGAAAAAGGTCCAGCTGCCCTTCGTGATGGGTGTGATGGCCGACCTCGCCGGCAAGCCTGCCGAGCCTCTTCTGCCGGTGGCCGACCGCAAGTTCCTTGAAGTGGACGTCGACAACTTCGACTCGCGCCTCAAGGCCATGCAGCCGCGCGTGGCGTTCCACGTACCCAACGAGTTGACCGGCGAAGGCAACCTGAGCCTGGACATCACCTTCGAAAGCATGGACGACTTCAGCCCGGCCGCCGTGGCCCGCAAGGTCGACTCGCTCAAGCAACTGCTCGAAGCCCGCACCCAACTGGCCAACCTGCTGACCTACATGGACGGCAAGACTGGCGCTGAAGAAATCATCATGAAGGCGATCAAGGACCCGGCACTGCTCCAGGCACTTGCCAGCGCGCCTAAGCCTGCAGGGGACCAGTAATCATGACTGACAATACCGCCCGCGAAGGCGCCCAGAGCCTGGGTGCAACCGAGGAAACCAGCGAGTTCGCATCCTTGTTGATGCAGGAATTCAAGCCCAAGACCGAGCGTGCCCGCGAAGCCGTGGAAACCGCCGTGCGCACCTTGGCCGAACAGGCCCTGGCGCAAACCGACCTGGTGTCCAACGACGCGATCAAGTCGATCGAATCGATCATCGCCGCCATCGACGCCAAGCTCACCGCCCAGGTCAACCAGATCATCCACCACAAGGATTTCCAGCAGCTGGAAAGCGCCTGGCGTGGCCTGCACTACCTGGTCAATAACACCGAGAGCGATGAGCAGCTGAAGATTCGCGTGCTCAACATCTCCAAGCCGGACCTGCACAAGACTCTGAAGAAATTCAAGGGCACCGCGTGGGACCAGAGCCCGATCTTCAAGAAGATGTACGAAGAAGAGTACGGCCAGTTCGGCGGCGAACCGTATGGTTGCCTGGTGGGCGACTACTACTTCGACCAGTCGCCACCGGACGTGGAACTGCTGGGCGAGCTGTCGAAAGTCTGCGCCGCCATGCACGCCCCATTCATTGCTGCGGCGTCGCCGACCGTGATGGGCATGGGCTCGTGGCAGGAACTGTCGAACCCGCGCGACCTGACCAAGATCTTCACCACCCCGGAATACGCCGGCTGGCGCTCGCTGCGTGAATCGGAAGACTCGCGCTACATCGGCCTGACCATGCCGCGCTTCCTGGCGCGCCTGCCCTATGGCGCCAAGACCGACCCGGTGGAAGCCTTCGCCTTCGAAGAAAACACCGACGGCGCCGACAGCTCCAAGTACACCTGGGCCAACGCGGCCTATGCAATGGCAGTGAACATCAACCGTTCGTTCAAGCACTACGGCTGGTGCTCACGCATCCGTGGCGTGGAATCCGGCGGTGAAGTGGAAAACCTGCCGGCCCACACGTTCCCTACCGATGACGGTGGCGTGGACATGAAGTGCCCGACCGAAATCGCCATCAGCGACCGCCGTGAAGCGGAGCTGGCGAAGAACGGTTTCATGCCGCTGCTGCACAAGAAAAACACCGACTTCGCCGCGTTCATCGGCGCCCAGTCGTTGCAGAAACCGGCCGAATACGATGACCCGGACGCCACCGCCAACGCCAACCTGGCCGCGCGCCTGCCGTACCTGTTCGCCACCTGCCGTTTCGCTCACTACTTGAAGTGCATCGTGCGCGACAAGATCGGCTCCTTCAAAGAGAAGGACGAGATGCAGCGCTGGTTGCAGGACTGGATCCTCAACTACGTCGACGGTGACCCGGCGCACTCCACCGAAACCACCAAGGCCCAGCACCCGTTGGCTGCCGCCGAGGTGATTGTGGAGGACGTCGAAGGCAACCCGGGGTACTACAACTCCAAGTTCTACCTGCGCCCGCACTACCAGCTCGAAGGGCTGACCGTGTCGCTGCGCCTGGTATCGAAGCTGCCTTCGGCGAAAAGCGCCTAACCCACGGATGAGCTGGCTCTTCTGTGGGAGGGGCTTGCCCCCGATAGCATCACTGGGGTGTGACTGACACACCGAGGTGCCTGCATCGGAGGCAAGCCCCCTCCCACACAAAAGCACTGCCCATTTGGAGTCACTCAAATTCAGTGGCAAGAGCCACACAGGGAGAAAACATGGCTGTTGATATTTTCATCAAGATCGGCGACATCAAGGGCGAGTCCATGGACAAAGCCCACAAGGACGAAATCGACGTGCTGAACTGGAGCTGGGGCATGGCCCAGTCCGGCAACATGCACGTGGGCGGTGGCGGCGGCGCGGGCAAGGTGAATATCCAGGACCTGTCGCTGACCAAGTACGTCGACAAGGCCTCGCCGAACCTGATGATGCACTGCGCCAGCGGCAAGCACATCGACAAGGTCAAGCTGACCGTGCGCAAGGCCGGTGGCGAAAGCCAGGTCGAGTACATGGTGATCAACCTGGAAGAAGTGCTGGTAACGTCCCTGAGCACCGGCGGTTCGGGCGGCGATGACCGCCTGACTGAAAACGTCACCCTGAACTTCGCCCAAGTGATGGTCGACTACCAGCCGCAGAAAGCCGACGGCACCAAAGACGGCGGCGCGATCAAGTTTGGCTGGAACATCCGGTCCAACACCAAGCGCTGATAGCCCTGGGGCCGTGGCCCTGCGCCACGGCACTACGGTCTCAAGTGCAGCCTTTTGTTCCTCTCGCAACCCGTCCGTGGAGCTGCTTTGGTGGTAACTGAAATCGCTTCCCGCGACCGTCTGCAACCGTCCCTGCTGGACCGGTTGACCGACGACGACCCGACCAATCCCAAGGAAAGCGCCGATAAACGCGTGCTGTCCCTGACCCAATTGAAAGCCTCGGTGCTGCGCGACCTGGCGTGGCTGCTCAATACCACGTCGTTGCTCGATGCCGATGCCACGCTGCACACACAGGCAGGCACCTCGGTGGTCAATTACGGCCTGCCGGCGCTGGCGGGCAACAGCGTTTCCAGCGTCGACATCAAGGCCCTGGAAGCCCTGATCTACCAGGCGATTGCCACTTTTGAACCACGCATCCTGCGCCATACCCTGCGGGTGAAGGCCCGCGTCGGCCATGGCGAGATGAATCACAACGCGCTGAGTTTCGAGATCGAAGGCGACCTGTGGGCGCAGCCGGTGCCCTTGCGCCTGTTGCTGCAAACCGACCTCGACCTGGAATCCGGCCATGTGCGCGTGGTGAATGCCGACCAGCGGAGGCGCCCATGAACCCGCGCCTGCTGGAGCTGTACAACCAGGAACTGCACCACGTGCGCGAAAGCGCTGCGGAGTTCGCCAAGGAATACCCGAAGATCGCCAGTCGGCTGACCCTGTCCGGTATGGACTGCGCCGACCCGTACGTCGAACGCCTGCTCGAAGGCTTTGCCTACCTCACGGCCCGCGTGCAGCTCAAACTCGACGCCGAGTACCCGACCTTCACCCACAACCTGCTGGAAATCGCCTACCCGCACTACCTGGCGCCGACGCCGTCGATGACCGTGGTGCAATTGCACACCGACCCCGACGAAGGTTCCCTGGCCAGCGGCTTCCCGCTGCCGCGCGACACCGTGTTGCGCGCCGCCCTGGGCCGCGAAACCCAGACCTGCTGCGAGTACCGCACCGCGCACCCGGTGACGCTGTGGCCGTTGCAGGTCAGCAACGCCGAGTACTTCGGCAACCCCGCAGCCGTGCTCGGGCGCCTGGCCGCCAGTGAGCCGAAAGCCAAGGCCGGCCTGCGCCTGACCCTGCGCACCGGCGCCGAATTGCCGTTCAACAGCCTCGACCTGGACAACCTGCCGCTGTACCTCAGCGGTGCCGACGAGCAGCCGTTCCGCCTCTACGAACAACTACTGGGCAACGCCTGCGCGGTGTTTGCGCGCAAGCCCGGTGGCGATTGGGTCGAGCGCCTGCCGCAGGATGCGCTGCGCTCGCGGGGTTTCGACGACGCCGATGCGGCCATGCCGGTCGTCGCGCGAGCCTTCCAGGGCTATCGCCTGTTGCAGGAATACTTCGCCCTGCCCCACCGCTTCCTGTTCGTCGAATTCGCCGAGCTGAGCCGTGCGGTCAAGCGTTGCGACGGCCAGGAGCTGGAGCTGATCGTGCTGTTCGACCGTCACGAGCCGAGCCTGGAAGGCAGCGTCGGCGCAGCGCAGTTTTTGCCGTTCTGCACCCCGGCGATCAACCTGTTCCCGAAGCGCGTGGACCGCATCCACTTGTCCGATCGGGTCAACGAACACCATGTGATCGCCGACCGCACACGGCCAATGGATTTCGAGATTCACTCGCTGAGCGGCATCACCGGCCACGGCACCGGGCCAGAGCAGCCATTTTTGCCGTTCTACGCGGTACGCGATCCATCCCGTTATGGCCGCGACCAGGCGTACTACACCGTGCGCCGCGAGCCACGGGTGCTGTCCAGCGACCAGCGCCGCAACGGCCCGCGTTCCACCTATGTGGGCAGCGAAACCTTTGTCAGCCTGGTCGACAGCCGCCAGGCGCCGTATCGCCACGACCTGCGCCAACTCGGCGTGACCGCGCTGTGCACCAACCGCGACCTGCCGTTGTTCATGAGCGTGGGCAACGGCAAGACCGACTTCACCCTGGCCGACAGCGCGCCGGTGTTATCCGTGCGTTGCGTCGCCGGGCCAAGCCGCCCACGCGCCAGCCATGCCCATGACGCCAAGGCCTGGCGCCTGATCAGCCAGTTGTCGCTCAACTATTTGTCCCTGAGTGAACAAGGCCAGGGCGCGGCGGCATTGCGCGAACTGCTGCGTCTGTATGGCGACAGTAATGACGCGGCGCTGCAATTGCAGATCGAAGGCTTGCGCGACGTCAGCAGCAAGGCCGTCACCCGGCGCCTGCCGATGCCCGGCCCGATTGTGTTTGGTCGCGGCCTGGAAATTACCTTGGAGTTCGATGAAAACGCGTTTCGCGGCACCGGCGTGTTCCTGCTTGGTGCGGTGCTGGAACGCTTCCTGGCACGCTACGTGTCGATCAACAGTTTTACCGAGACGGTGATCCGTACCACCGAACGCGGCGAGATCATGCGATGGAAAGCCAAGCCCGGGCGTCGTCCGACCCTGTGAGTACGTTGGATGCGATGCATCAGGAGCCCTGGGAATACGATTTCTTCCAGGCGTTGCGGCGTATCGAGTGCGAATCGCCCGAGCTGCCGCGCCTGGGCCATTCCCTGCGTTTGGCGGATGACCCGTTGCGCCTGGGGCAACAGGCCGATTGCACCTTCGCCCCGGCGACCCTGGCCTCGGTCGATCCCGGCGGCGACGGCAAACCGGCGCGGCTGGAACAGTTCTTCTTCGGCCTTGGTGGCCCCAACGGTCCGTTGCCGCTGCATATCACCGAGTACGTACGCGAGCGTCAGCGCAACAACGCCGACAGTACCAGCAAGCAGTTCCTGGACGTGTTCCACCACCGTCTGCTGAGCCTGTTTTACCGGGCCTGGGCCGAGGCGCGGCCGACGGTCAGCCACGACCGCCCGGACGATGACTACTGGTCTGCACGCCTCGCCGCCTTGAGTGGCCGGGGCATGCCGAGCCTGCTTAACCAGGGATTGATACCCGACACGGCGAAGCTGCACTACAGCGGCCACCTGTCGGCGCAAACCCGCTACCCGGACGGTTTAAAGGCGATCCTCGGCGAGTATTTCGGCCTGCCGGTGGAGATCGAAGAATACGTCGGCCAATGGCTGGAACTGCCCGAGCGCAGCCGCGTGGGCGTGAGCGCCAACCAGCTGGGCGTGGACTTCTGCCTGGGCAGCCACGTGTGGGACCGCCAGCATAAATTCCGCATCCGCCTGGGCCCGCTCAAGCTGGACGACTACATGGGCATGCTGCCCGGCAGCCAGCCGTTCAACGAGCTGGTGGCGTGGGTGGCCGAGTACCTGGGCCATGAATTGGACTGGGACTTGAACCTGGTTCTGCAACAACCCGAAGTACCGGCGCTGCAACTCAATGGCCAGTTCCGCCTGGGCTTTAATACCTGGCTCGGCTGCCCTGCGGTTGATGCCAACGACCTAATCCTGGCCCGGCATTACGCCGATCAAGCCACCACCTCAAGGAATCCAGAGCATGGGTGAAATCAGTCGCGCCGCACTGTTCGGCAAACTCAACAGCGTGGCCTACAAGGCCATCGAAGCCGCCACCGTGTTCTGCAAGCTGCGGGGCAACCCGTACGTGGAACTGGCCCACTGGTTTCACCAGTTGCTCCAACTGCAGGACTCGGACCTGCACCGCATCATCCGCCAGTTCAACGTCGAGCCGGCGCGCCTGGCCCGTGACCTCACCGAAGCCCTGGACCGCCTGCCGCGTGGCTCGACGTCGATCACCGACTTGTCGTCCCACGTGGAAGAAGCCGTGGAACGCGGCTGGGTGTACGGCAGCCTGATGTTCGGCGAAAGCCAGGT
Source organism: Pseudomonas sp. B14(2022) (assembly GCF_012030485.1). NCBI lineage: Bacteria > Pseudomonadati > Pseudomonadota > Gammaproteobacteria > Pseudomonadales > Pseudomonadaceae > Pseudomonas > Pseudomonas sp. B14(2022). The sequence continues at coordinate 187,626 of NZ_JAAUVM010000009.1, read as the reverse complement.
GCGCACCGGTTACCTGGTGCTGGGCATCCTCAAGACGCCAAGCCTGCGCCATGCGCTGCTGGGGTTATCCTCGGAGTTCGACAAGATCAAGGCCGAAGCCCTGAGCGAGCGTTTTGACGAATACGTCGGCGACTCGCCGGAAAACGCCCTGACTGCCAGCGACGGTTTCAATGCCGGCGCGGTGCCGGGTGAGGCCAGCGGCGCCATGGCACCGAGTGCGATGGGCAAGCAGGAGGCGCTCAAGCGTTTCACCGTCGATCTGACCGAACAAGCGCGCAGCGGCAAGCTCGATCCGATCGTGGGCCGTGACGAAGAGATCCGCCAGCTGGTGGACATCCTCATGCGCCGCCGCCAGAACAACCCGATCCTCACCGGTGAGGCCGGTGTGGGCAAGACCGCCGTGGTCGAAGGTTTCGCCCTGCGCATCGTCGCCGGTGATGTGCCGCCGGCGCTCAAAGACGTGGAACTGCGCAGCCTTGATGTCGGCCTGCTGCAAGCCGGCGCGAGCATGAAAGGCGAGTTCGAACAGCGCCTGCGCCAGGTCATCGAAGACGTCCAGGCCTCGCCCAAGCCGATCATTCTGTTTATCGACGAAGCCCACACCCTGGTGGGTGCCGGTGGCGCTGCCGGTACCGGTGATGCGGCCAACCTGCTCAAACCTGCCCTGGCCCGTGGCACCCTGCGTACCGTGGCCGCGACGACCTGGGCCGAGTACAAAAAGCACATCGAGAAAGACCCGGCCCTGACCCGCCGCTTCCAGGTGGTACAAGTGGCCGAGCCGTCGGAAGACAAAGCGCTGTTGATGATGCGCGGCGTGGCCTCGACCATGGAGAAACACCACCAGGTGCAGATCCTCGACGAAGCCCTGGAAGCGTCGGTGAAACTGTCCCATCGCTATATCCCGGCGCGCCAGTTGCCGGATAAATCCGTGAGCCTGCTGGACACCGCCTGCGCCCGCGTCGCCATCAGCCTGCACGCGGTGCCGGCCGAAGTGGACGACAGCCGCCGCCGCATCGAAGCCCTGGAAACCGAGCTGCAAATCATCGCCCGCGAGCATGCGATCGGTATTGCCATTGGCGCGCGCCAGAGCAACAGCGAAGCCCTGTTAAGCGCCGAGCGTGAGCGCCTGGCGACCCTGGAAAGCCGCTGGGCCGAAGAGAAAACCCTGGTGGATGAGTTGCTCGCCACCCGTGCCACCCTGCGCGAAAAAGCCGGGGTTGTGGACAGCGATGCAGGTAACAACGAGAGCGATCAATTGCGTGCGCAACTGGTCGACCTGCAACAACGCCTCACTGCGCTGCAAGGCGAAACCCCGTTGATCCTGCCGACCGTGGATTACCAGGCCGTGGCCTCGGTGGTCGCCGACTGGACCGGTATCCCGGTGGGCCGCATGGCCCGCAACGAACTGGAAACCGTGCTCAACCTCGACCAGCACCTGAAAAAACGCATCATCGGCCAGGACCACGCCTTGCAGATGATCGCCAAGCGCATCCAGACCTCCCGCGCCGGCCTCGACAACCCGAGCAAGCCGATTGGCGTGTTCATGCTGGCCGGCACCTCCGGCGTGGGCAAGACCGAAACCGCCCTGGCCCTGGCCGAAGCCATGTACGGCGGTGAGCAGAACGTGATCACCATCAACATGAGCGAGTTCCAGGAAGCCCACACGGTGTCGACCCTCAAGGGCGCGCCTCCGGGCTACATCGGCTACGGCGAAGGCGGCGTGCTGACCGAAGCGGTGCGGCGCAAGCCCTACAGCGTGGTGCTGCTGGACGAGGTGGAAAAAGCCCACCCGGACGTGCACGAGATCTTCTTCCAGGTGTTCGACAAGGGCGTGATGGAAGACGGTGAAGGCCGGGTGATCGACTTCAAGAACACCTTGATCCTGCTGACCACCAACGCCGGTACCGAGCTGATTTCCCGGGTCTGCAAAGACCCGGCGAACATTCCCGAGCCGGAAGAAATCGCCAAGGCCCTGCGCCAGCCATTGCTGGAGATCTTCCCTCCCGCCTTGCTCGGCCGCCTGGTGACCATTCCGTACTACCCGCTGAGCGACGAGATGCTCAAGGCGATCACCCGCCTGCAACTCAACCGCATCAAGAAGCGCGTGGAGAATACGCACAAGGTCGCCTTCGACTACGACGACGCGGTGGTCGACCTGATCGTCTCGCGCTGCACCGAGACCGAAAGCGGCGGGCGCATGATCGACACCATTCTCACCAACAGCCTGCTGCCGGACATGAGCCGTGAATTCCTCACGCGCATGCTCGAAGGCAAGGCATTGGCGGGTGTGCGGATCAGTAGCCGGGATAATGAGCTGCACTACCAGTTCAACGATTGACCTGAAGAAACACAATCTAAATGTGGGAGGGGGCTTGCCCCCGATGGCGGTGAATCAGTCGCCTGATACATCACCTGACACACTGCTATCGGGGGCAAGCCCCCTCCCACATTTGCAGCCGGTTTCTTCAGCTATTACGCAATTTACGGGTTAACCGATGCTATTCAACCAAGCCTCACGCCTGGCCAAGATCACCAGCCCTCTAGGGCCGGATGTGCTGCTGCTCAATGAAATGGGCGGCGGCGAAGAGCTGGGCCGCCTGTTCAACTATGAGCTGCAACTGACGTCCCTGGACGCCAACATCGACCTCAACCAGTTGCTGGGCAAGCCGATGAGCGTGGGCCTGCAGCTGGCGGACGGCGGCGAGCGGCATTTCCACGGCATCGTCGCGCGCTGCAGCCAGAACATCGACCAGGGCCAGTTCGCCAGTTACCAAGTGACGCTGCGCCCCTGGCTGTGGCTGCTGAGCCGTACGTCCGACTGCCGGATTTTCCAGAACCTGAGCATCCCGCAGATCATCAAGCAGGTGTTCCGAGACCTGGGGTTCTCCGACTTCGAAGACGCCCTGAGCCGGCCGTATCGCGAGTGGGAATACTGCGTGCAGTACCGCGAGACCAGCTTCGATTTCGTCAGCCGTTTGATGGAACAGGAAGGCATCTACTACTTCTTCCGCCATGAACAGGACCGTCATGTGCTGGTGCTGGCCGACGCCTATGGCGCCCACACCACGGTGCCGGGTTATGCGTCGATTCCGTATTACCCCAAGGACGAGCAGCAGCGCGAACGCGACCACATGCACAACTGGCACCTGGCGCAGGAGGTTCAGCCGGGTTCGCTGGAGCTTAACGACTACGACTTCCAGCGCCCCAGCGCCAGCATCGACGTGCGTTCGGCCATGCCGCGCCCGCACACCGCCGGCGACTACCCGCTGTACGACTACCCCGGCACCTACGTGCAAAGCGCCGACGGCGAACACTACGCGCGCACCCGCATCGAAGCCCTGCAAACCCTGCATGAGCAGATCGAGTTCAGCGGCAACGCCCGCGGCCTCGGCTCCGGCCATCTGTTCAGCCTCACCGGCTTCAGCCGCCAGGACCAGAACCGCGAATACCTGATCGTCGGCTGCCGCTACTACATCGTTCAGGAAAGCCTGGAAAGCGGTGGTGGCTCAGGCTCGGCGCAGTTCGAAAGCAGCCTGACCTGCATTGACGCCCAGCAAAGCTTCCGCCCGCTCGCCACCACCCACCGGCCCATCGTCAAAGGCCCGCAAACCGCGCTGGTGGTCGGTCCCAAAGGCGAGGAAATCTGGACCGACCAATACGGCCGCGTGAAGGTGCACTTCTACTGGGACCGCCACGACCAATCCAACGAAAACAGCTCGTGCTGGATCCGCGTGTCGCAATCCTGGGCCGGCAAGAACTGGGGCTCGATGCAGATTCCACGGATTGGCCAGGAAGTGATTGTGAGCTTTCTTGAAGGTGATCCGGACCGCCCGATCATCACGGGACGGGTGTACAACGCCGAGCAGACGGTACCGTACGACCTGCCGGAAAACGCAACCCAGAGCGGCATGAAGAGTCGCTCGAGCAAGGGCGGCACGCCGGCCAACTTCAATGAAATCCGCATGGAGGACAAGAAGGGGTTGGAGCAGTTGTATATCCATGCCGAGCGTAACCAGGACGTTGTGGTGGAGGTGGATGAGAGCCATTCGGTGGGGCATGACCGCAATAAGAGCATTGGGCATGACGAGGTAGTGACGATTGGCAACGACCGCGTGCGTGCGGTCAAGCATGACGACATGCTTATGGTGGGGTTCAGCAAAACCGACGCCATCAGCAAGAGCTATCTAATTGAAGTGGGCGAAAACTTGCGCCTGGTTTGTGGCAAAAGCGTGCTGGAGCTCAACGCCAGCGGCCAGATCAATCTCACTGGTGTGCAGATCAATGTGTATTCCGAAGGCAGCTCGGAGATCAACACCGGAGGTAATTTGCATTTGAACATTGGTGGCAAAGGCGGCACCACCCCCATGGGCCAAGGGGTCAAGGGTGAAATCGACGCGGCCGTCAATTCCATGTTTCCTAAGCCGCCTTCCGGCCAATAACGAGATTCCGTTTCATGACCTATCAACTTAACGAACTGCAATTCACGCTGCCCAGCGATGACGTTCAGGATGCTTCCATCAATATCCTGAAGTTCGCCGCTCTGGGTACGTCGTTGATTGTCAGCCGTAGCCTTCTAGGTGATGGTGAGACGCTGCAAAGCAACTTCGAAGAGCAACTGGCGAAGCTGGAGAAGCAGGTACAGGACCTGCGCTACCAACCGGCCAAGGCACTTCGTGTAGGCGCGGCGCAGGATATAGACGCCATCGAAGTGCATAACCAGTTCAGCAAGGGCACCGAGCGCATCCATCAATACCAGTTAGCGCTTGTGATACCCGGCACTCGGCAGATGCTTGCCCTGAGTTATGTCAAAGCCCAACCCCTGGGCGATGCTGAAAGCGCCCATTGGGCAACCATCAAAAGCACCTTGCAGCTGAATCCCAAGCCTTGAAGTCCCTATTCCATGTCTGACGCACTCTGGGCGGCACGTCTCGGCGACGGCCTGCTGCACACCTCGGCGATGGCCGACATCCTGGGAGGCGTGCTGGAAATTGCGGCCAACATCGCTATTACGGCCGTTGCCACTGCTGCGATTGTGGCCGCCACCGGTATTACGGTCGTAACCGGCGGGCTAGGCTGCTTTGTGCTGGGCGCCGTGGTGGGAATTATCGTCGGCATAGGCATGAGCAAGACGGGGGCGGACAAGGGACTGACAAAGGTTTGTGACTGGATAGGCAATGCGTTATTCCCGCCGGTGGTGATGGCAACAATCGCCACTGGCTCCCACAACACCTTTACCAACGGCATACCCTCTGCACGTGCCGCAGGCGCCATCGGCCCGGTCAGCTCGCAACCTGCCGAAGGTGGTAGCCCCGAAGAGGCTAGCTACCTTGATATGGCCAAGGGTTTCTTCTCGCAGATGTGGCGACCCACAGTGGCGGTTCCCGCACCAGGCGCAGTACCGAAACCGCTGGATATTGTGATTTGCACCAAGCATCCGCCAATGCCGCCGCAGTTTATTGCCGAAGGCTCCAGCAAGGTCACTATCAACGGTCAGCCGGCCGCCCGCAGCGGTGACCGAAGCACCTGCGACGCCTCGATTGTCGAGTCGGGGATGATCTCCAGCAACGTGCGTATTGGCGGAAGCCCCGTGGTGGTACGCGAGATCCGCAGTGGCAAAACACCCGGTGTCGGGCTGGCGGTGACCGCACTGTTGATGCTGCGTGGCGGCGGCTCCAAGTTTTTCAGCAAGCTGCCGTGCATGGTCGTTGGTGGACTGGTGTCGTGGGGCACCAGCCAAGTGACCAATGCCATTACCTCTGCAGTAGCAGGCTCGCCCAACCCGGTACACAGCTCCACTGGCGCGAAAATTCTTGATGGGGAAGACGATCTGGACTTCGCCCTGCCCGGCCTGCTCCCTATCGAGTGGCAGCGCTACTACAGCAGCCGGGACGAGCGTCGCGACGGTCTCTTCGGTGCCAGCTGGAGCGTGATCTACGAGGTCTGCGTCGAGATTGGCGTACACCCCGATGGTGGGGAACGGCTGGTCTATACCGATGAGCAAGCGCGACAGATCGACATGGGCGTCATCCCGCTGGGCGGTGCCGTATTCAGCGCAGGAGAAGGCTTGAGCGTACGGCGCAATACCAATGGCCAACTACTGATTGAAAGCGTTGATGGGCTCTATCGGCTATTCGAACCAACGCCAGGCACCGCCTCACGCCTGCGCCTTAGCCAATTGGGGGATCGCAACGACAACCGAATCTTCCTCGACTATGACATTCAGGGTCGGCTGAGCCACTTACGAGATACGTTCGACCATGTGCGTGTCGAACTTGTTTACAGCCAGCAATGGCCGGCGCGAGTGGAGCAAGTCGAGCGGCTATACCCAGATCACAGCCGGGAAACCCTTGTCAGTTACAGCTACGACTCTCGCGGCGACCTGGCCGAAGTACGCGATACCGACGCAAACGTGCAACGCCGCTTCGCCTATGACGACGGCCAGCGCATGGTCGAGCATCAACTGCCCACCGGGCTGCGTTGTTACTACCAATGGGGCTGCGTGGACGGCAGCGAATGGCGCGTGGTGCGGCACTGGACGGATGAGGGTGACGAATACCTGTTCGACTACGACCTGTCGGCCGGAGTGACGCGCATTACTGATGGCTTGCAGCGTCTCAGCACACGCCACTGGAACTCGCAGTACCAGATCACTGAGTACACCGACAACCTGGGAAAGACGTGGCAATTCGAATGGAATGAGGAGCGTCAGTTGCTCAGCGCGACTGACCCACAAGGCGGCAAATGGCAGTTCGGCTACGACGAGTCAGGCAACCTGTGCAGCACTCAGGATCCGTTGGGGCGTATCGAGTCGACGTTGTGGCTGGAGCATTGGTCGCTGCCGCTGGTGGAGACCGATGCGGCAGGCCACGCGTGGCAATATCAGTACGACCAGCGGGGCAATTGCGTCAGCGAAATCGACCCCTTGGGGCATGCCACACGTTATCGCTACGACGCCTTTGGTCAGGTGGTGGAAATCATCGATGCCACGGGGAAGAGCAAAACCCTGCGGTGGAATGAAACCGGACAGTTAATCCAGCATATCGATTGTTCGGGGTATCCCACAGCGTTCGAGTACGACCGCCAGGGCCATTTGCAGGTGGTCGTCGACGCCTTGGGTGAACGACAGCGTTATCGACACGACGGCCAAGGCCGGCTGTTGCAGACCGAAATGCCGGACGGTCGCACCGAACAGTACCTGCGCGACACCAGCGGTCTGTTGATCGGCTATACCGATGCAGCGGGTCACACCACCCGCTACCAATACGGGCGCCGCGGGCAAGTGCGCCAACGAATAGATGCACACGGCCGGCAGATTGAGTTCCGCTACGACGCCTACGGACACCTCCAAACCCTGACCAATGAAAATGGTGAAAGTTACCGTTTTACCTGGGACCCGTGCGACCGTCTCGTGGAGCAACAAGACCTCGACGGCAGCGCCCGACGTTATGCCTATGACCTTCTGGATAACGTAGCCGCCGTTGAGTACGTGCCCACAGGGCAGACACCTGAGCCTTCAATTGTGCATCGACTCGAACGAGATGCAGTGGGCCGCTTGCTGTTGAAACAAACCGATGATGGTCGCACCGAATACGCCTACGACCCGTTGGACCAACTCACCGCTGTCACCTTCATCGGCAATGACGAAACCACCCAGGCACTGGCCTTCGCCTACGACGCGCGCAGCCAGTTGCTCATCGAACAAAGCGCCGCTGGCAGCCTGAACTACCACTACGATGAGCTCGGCAACCTGATCCAGACGCAGTTGCCCGACGGCCGCTGGCTCAACCGTCTTTACTACGGCAGCGGCCACCTGCACCAGATCAACCTCGACGGCCGCGTCATCTGCGACTTCGAACGCGACCGCCTGCACCGTGAAGTTCTGCGTACCCAAGGCCAGATCACCACACGCAGCGAATACGACCGCAGCGGCCGCCTGCGCTCACGGATACGCCGCCCCAATGGCCAGCCCACGCAACTGCCGGCTGCCCAGCAAAAACACTTCGACTATGACCCGGCCGATAACCTGATCGGCCGTCTGGAGCGTGACCGCGATAACCGTCGGGATCAGCGCCAACTGCTCCATTACGACGCGACCGGGCGCATCATCGCCAGCCAGGACAACATTCAAGGTCAGCGCGAAACCTTCGCCTACGATGCCGCCGCCAACCTGCTGGACGGCCCACAGGCCAATGCGGGCCTAGTGGTGCATAACAAGCTGTTGACCTATCAGGACAAACGTTACCGCTACGATGGTTTTGGTCGCATGATCGAAAAGCGCAGTGCAGCGCGTGGCGTACAGTATTTCGCCTATGACGCTGAGCATCGCCTGATCGAAGTCCGTAGCCAGAAGGATGGTCGCGAAACGGTCGTGAACATGACCTATGACCCGCTCGGCCGGCGCATCGCTAAAACCGAACATGACAGCAACGGCTACCCGTTGGGCGAAACCCGCTTTGATTGGGAGGGGTTGCGCCTGTTGCAGGAACATCGGCACAGCCGAACCAGCCTCTATATCTATGAAGAAGATGGCTATGCACCGCTGGCTCGGGTGGATGGTACGGGCGAGCATCAAAGTGTGCGCTATTACCACAACGACCTGAACGGATTGCCTGAGCAACTGACCGAAGCTGATGGGAAAACGGTGTGGCAGGCGCGGTATCAGGTGTGGGGGAATGCGGCCGAAGAAGTGCGTGAGGCGTACTTTATCGAAGAGCAGAATTTGCGGTTCCAGGGGCAGTATCTGGATCGGGAGATTGGGCTGCACTACAACACATTTCGGTTTTATGATCCGGATGTGGGGCGGTTTACTACGCCGGATCCGATTGGGTTGATGGGTGGACTCAATCTGTACCAGTACGCGCCAAACCCCATTGGCTGGATTGACCCGTGGGGGTGGGCAGGTGACCCAGCGAAAGCGACCCACATCACCTACGTCGGCGTAAAAGACGGTAAACCTTATGTGGGTTACGCCAGCAAACCTGGACTGGGGCACTCTGCCCAAGATGTGTTGAACTATCGTTATCCTAACAAGGACATTTTCGACGTAGCACCGCGTGCCGTATTCAAAGGAAACGGACAAGAAGGTAAAGATATTGCACGTGGTTTAGAACAAAGGATTTATGAGGACAAATTGAAAGAAGGACCTGTCGCCAATAAGCAAAGGCCCGTAGGTCCGAAAAACAAAAGGCGGGATATTTACTTAGCTGCCGCTGATAAACATAGAGGTGTTAAGCCTCAAAAGCCCACTAGCAAACCTAAAGGTCCTGGAAGATGTTGAAAAAAATCACTTGGGAAGAGGGCAAGGTGTTCAGTTTGAAACTGAAAGAAGACTTGTACACTCTTGTCCAGATGCGTGCAGACTACTATCTTCAATTCTTTGATCTAACATGTGCTCAAGATGAATGGAAAGGTATGGATCTTGGAAAAGCCAATACCTTATTCTTTATCTTCACCTCGACCAAGGCATTGAAAAGTTTAGCTGTCAGCACACCGTCACCGGATGAGATAACCATTGATAAACGCCCTCCGGAAAAAAAAATGCTGAGAGCCATCATTGGCGGTAACTATGGAGCCGACTTGATCGAACTACCCGACTCTCTTGACGAGTTGGAGGCTAAGGTTCTGAAGAATAATCTAACGCTCAGCGATGACTTAGAAACAATATACAAATATGAGCTTTCTGGCATGGTCGGTGATCCGGAAAAATTGCGAGAACGCTTGATAAATTATTTCGATAACGGAATAAACTGGGATAAGTCAAAGGAATTTTTATTCAAAGGCATCTCAGTACCCTCTGCAAAAAACATATGAAAAATAAAGAACTAAAAAACTTTAAAACATATCACCTTAACCTGGGCGGCGAAGAAAAATTTGCTGCCAAGGTAAAGATCCTTTTCGACAGGCTTATCGATAACCTAATGCTTCTTCCCGAAAAAGAAACTCAACTAGTTATTCTGGAAAACTTCAAACAGTGCATACTCAACATCAACAACTTCGAGGACGAAATAGAAACTGTTGAGCGCGAATCTGTGCTTGAGCATATTTATGCTATAGGGGAGATCGTGGGCCTAGACCCAACTTCAGAGTACGCAGAGGAGTGGCGAGGTGATTGGTGAAGAAAAAGGAGACAGATTCATTTAAGGATCGCCTAGCCAAGTAAGTAAAAAAATCAAATACATCCGTCCCCTTTATCGAAAGGTTTCCCGAAGGCTTCACGCGGTTTGTACAACAAAGCAATGAAAACCTACCTGCGTAAGGGATGCGGAAGATGAGCCTGATTAAAGTCGTTGATTTGATAGAGAATTCTGACTGCACGACAGCACCTTCCACTGGGTTGCCGAGTAATCTCGTCCCCGATGACTTAGCCGATTTTTAAGCACTACAGCAGCGCTGTTTTCTATCCAAAGGCACAGTACAGCTTCACGATCCAGGCGCCAGAGCTTGAACGTTCCGACTTTGTCGTTATGAACGAAGACTTGGACGACCCAGACTCAGCTAACTGGTACGCGCTCGTTAAATGTGAGGATCAAATAATTTCAATTGACCTGAAACCTGGCCCGCAATTTGGCTATTGCTACGACTCGTTCTGGGACAGTTACCCGACGGCCGATGAGAGCACACTGATCGCAAAATCATTTACTGAGCTGGTTGAGAAAATCATTAAATCCGGAGGTAAAAGCTTGCTCTGGATACCAGGCCACTGAATCGCCTTGGGTTTCGTAGACACCTCCATGCCTTAAACCCTCGAAACCTGCGCGAAGTTACTCTGGAACAGCACGCCGCGCTTGATGAATTTAGACATTTAGGAACCAGATAATGACAGCTATAGAAATCATCAAGCAATTCGTCGAAGGGGCAATTTCGCCTAAAGCACTTGAAGAAATAATATACGCAGACCCGGCAGTCGAAGCATTGCTCAAAAGTGAGAACAGCCTCCCTGCTTATGTTACGGAGCCTGATCTCTACACCTACACAATCAGTCAGGACTATCAAAGCTTAGAATCTATCTACAACGTTCAGACACTTCTATCTACTGTTCTAACCAAGAAAAAAATCACCCACACGGTGGAAAAAAAGTACGAAAACCTATTCAATCTAACGCTAAAAGTTCAGCCAAAATGGCTGTCGCTACCATCGGACTATCTCTCCAAGCTGGTTGAAGAGCGAAAAAATCTCAGTTCTAAAGAGCTGCAGGCTTGGCTGAAGGAAAAAATAAAATTTGATTTTCGGTACCTGAAAGTCCCACCGAAATGGCTTCAAAGTCCCGTATGGCCGATGGTGGATGGGAAGCCTATGGTTTTCCTGGGCCAGCTCGACATAAGCGAGCTTAGCCATGACAACGCTCAGGCTTACCTGTTTTTTGATGAAGGGAAACAGAGTTTCCATACCATCACCCAAGCTTGCTGAGCTATGTTACTGCACTGACCCCTGCTAAAGATTCGCTTGGCTAACAGAGCTCTGTAGCTAATTGATCAGACGCAGTTGCCCGAAGGCCGTTGGCTCAACCGCCTGTACCACGGCGGCGGCCAAACTCTACCGCTACGATGGTTTCGGTCGCATGATCGAAAAGCGCAGTGCAGCGCGTGGCGTACAGTATTTCGCCTATGACGCTGAGCATCGCCTGATCGAAGTCCGTAGCCAGAAGGATGGTCGCGAAACGGTCGTGAACATGACCTATGACCCGCTCGGCCGGCGCATCGCTAAAACCGAACATGACAGCAACGGCTACCCGTTGGGCGAAACCCACTTTGATTGGGAGGGGTTGCGTCTGTTGCAGGAGCACCGACATAGCCAGACCAGCCTCTATATCTATGAAGAAGATGGCTATGCACCGCTGGCTCGGGTGGATGGTACGGGCGAGCATCAAAGTGTGCGCTATTACCACAACGACCTGAACGGATTGCCTGAGCAACTGACCGAAGCTGATGGGAAAACGGTGTGGCAGGCGCGGTATCAGGTGTGGGGGAATGCGGCCGAAGAAGTGCGTGAGGCGTACTTTATCGAAGAGCAGAATTTGCGGTTCCAGGGGCAGTATCTGGATCGGGAGATTGGGCTGCACTACAACACATTTCGGTTTTATGATCCGGATGTGGGGAGGTTTACTACCCGAGATCCAATAGCCTTGGTGGGAGGTCTGAACCTCTACCAATACTCACCGAACCCAATTGGTTGGATCGACCCACTTGGCTGGGAAACCTGCCGACTGTCCAAAAACGATAAAGCGAACATGGGCCCTAAACCGAAGGCGCACGAAATGACGAACCCGCATCGTCACCATATCGTGCGCGAAAAAGCACCCAAGAATTGGACGGATAGCAATCGTCGCTATGTGGCACATGCCCAAGGCATTCTCAAGAAATTCGGTATTGGCCTGAATGACGACCCGCGCAATTTTGTGTGGGCACCCAACGGTAGTGGAAACCATACAATCGCAGCATCGAGAAAGGTCTCTGAAGCCCTTGCTATAGCCCGCAAAGGCGGTAAGAGCGAGGTAATTAAGACGTTACAATCCATGGGCAAAGAAATGAGAAAGGGAGTGTTTCTAGATGACTAGCCTAGAGAAAGCATTTGGTGAGGACGCCACCCTTGTTCGAGAAATTTATGCTCATATCGAAACGGGGGACATTGCCTTTCTACGCACCGAATTGGCCAAACACCCTCAACTTTTAGACCCACCTCGCTTTAACTTTGTAAGTTACCCAGGTCTTCTGCATCACGCTGCCGAAAACAACCAACTTGCCATATGCCAACTGCTCGTTGAGCTGGGTATCGACATCGATCAACCCACAGTAGGTTCAGGCAACACGACGGCGCTAGCAATAGCAGCTGAAAATGGCCACCTGGAAATCGTTCGCTGGCTCTTGGAGGTCGGCGCACAAGTCGATGGCTCACCTCTCTCGGTAGCATCGCCTCTGATAACAGCCGTCACCTTCGGGCAGGCTGAAGCTGTGGATTTACTACTCAATCACCAAGCAGACATCAATCGACTGCACACAAAATTCAACCGGACCGCCTTGGATCTAGCTAGATCCTGGGACTTCCCGAAAATTGCCGAACGCCTTGAAGCACGGGGCGCGGTTTCTGCGATCGAAAAAGACGCCGCCGAAGCATCAATTCCCGGTGCGCCCATAGTCGAGTTTGTCAGTGAGACCGCCGGCTGGGTGCTCCCCGAAAAAGTCACTCCCCAACCTCAAAGTGCGGGCGTGAAATTCAGAGTCAGCTGCATCGCTGATAAAAACGACTACAAGCTACTCTTCACCCTTGGGCTGTTTACGCAAAAACCACGGACTGAACTTTTCATCTGCCTACCCGGGAATTGGCGGCTGCCAAGACAAGGCTTGGCCATCGACAGCCCTTGGATATTCCCTCAAGGCATTCTTTCTGAGCTGTCAAAACAAACGATGGAAAAGGCCCCTCTGTCTGAGGGCCAGCTCATTTTGCGCTCTGAACCAGCCTTCAGTTCCCTGGGCTGGCCAGCAGATATTGATGCACTGATTGTGGTGGATAAGATCTGGACTACAAATGCTGAAACAGACCATCAAGATGACTCGGTAAAGCTCTACGTTTTGGTTCCGCTGAAATTGCCGAAGAAAGGGCCACCTGAAGGTGACGTCATGAAGACTATTCTTGAGAAGAAACGTAGAGCCAGCTGGAAAAGTATCGCGCTGACCTCTCCATTACATTCTTGATACGAGAAAATGGCATTGGGAAAGTAAAACCATGAGCGCCCTTGATAACGCATTTAAAGAACTGCGCCGCGTCCACAAGAAATTCGATCTCGAAGGCAGCTTCGAAAAGAACGGCCAGGCAAATGCCAAATGGCCGCAAACCCTACCTCGCTCCGCTGAGATGGACTCCTTCTACGACCTTTGCGAGCCGGTCGATGTGGAAGTCGAGACAGGCTTGACCCCTATCCGCTTTTTCAACCTGGGCGAATTAGAAAACGGTCAGGTCGGCTACAAGTGGGCAGGCGAATCCAACAAGACCGAGTTGAATGGGAACTGGCTTGCGCAACATCTGGTTTTCATGGATGACATCGGCGGTGGCAAGCCCGTTATCGCGGTGACTGATATGCCAGGCGCCCCCGTACTGGCGAGCTACGATGCGGGAGCGCCGTTCAGGATTGCCGACTCTCTCGCTGATTTCCTGCTGGCATTCGCCAAGACTGTCGAGGTCGTGCATGGAAAGTTCGACATCTTTGATATCTACAACGACGACGATGAGCTTTCCAGCAAGTTCGTGAAGTTACTCAACAAGGAAGTCAGCCCATTGTTGGGCGAAGACAACTACGAACGCTTTTTTGACTACTTCTACGGTTGAGACCAAGCCCGTAGTCAGCCCCAACAAAAATGGGCACCCGACCTAATCGGCGTGCCCATTTCTCCTACCGCCCCGCCCCCTTTCGAGACGGTACAACCGGTTACTCGTTAACAGTATCTTTGAGCGACTTGCCCGGCTTGAACGCAACAGTGTTGCTCGCCTTGATTTTCACGGGCTCACCGGTTTGCGGGTTTTTGCCGGTGCGGGCGCCACGGTGGCGTTGCAGGAAGGTGCCGAAACCAACCAGGGTGACGCTGTCCTTGCGGTGCAGGGCGCCGGTGATTTCTTCGAGAACGGCGTTGAGGACGCGGTTGGCCTGTTCTTTGGTGAGATCCGCTTTTTCAGCGATGGCGGCTGCGAGTTCTGGTTTACGCATATATGAAGCCTCTTTGACGGTTTTTTGTTGTTATGTCCGTGCTGCTCTCTAACGGAACAGCGGCCAAGGCGCCGCAGGCTCTACTCTGCGGCAGACGGGAGTGAGGATGGCATGCCCTCGTACGCCGCGCCAGTCTCGCGGCGCCCTTTCTAGGGTAAAAAATGTGCTTATTCCGACAGAACGACCGGTATTTACGCCAGCAACGGCGGAAGTTCTTTGTTGAGGGCGAGTTTTTCCATCACGGCGCTGCCGGTCAGCGCGTAACCCAGCAGGCGGCCGCTGGCGTCGCGGCACAGGGCCTTGATGTCGGCGCCCTGGCCTTCGACGCTCCATACACCTTCTGTGCCCCGTGGCGGCGGCGAGACCACCAGCGGGCAGACCGGGGTTTTCACGGTGACCGGCATCGGGCCGTAGCTGACAGCGGTGGCGTTGCCGGCCAGGGTCTGGGCCAAGGCACGGGCACAACTCATCAAAGGCATCACATACAGCAGGTTCAAGCCGTCAACTTCGGCGCAGTCGCCCAGGGCGTAGATATTGGCGTGGGAGGTCTTGAGGTGGCGGTCCACCATGATCCCGCGGTTGGTCTGCAGGCCGGCGGCGGCGGCCAGGTCGACACGCGGACGCAGGCCGATGGCCGAGACCACCAGGTCGCAGTGGACCACCTCACCGTCCGACAGGTGCGCTTCCAGGCCGTCAGCGGTACGTTGCAGGCGGTTGAGCACCGGGCCCAGGTGGAAACGCGCCCCCAGCCCTTCCAGGCCGGCCTGTACCGCTGCGGCCGCCGCCGGGTGCAGCAGGGTCGGCATGACTTGCTCGCACGGCGCCACCAGGTCGATCTCATAGCCGCCAAGGATCAGGTCGTTGGCAAATTCGCAGCCGATCAGGCCGGCGCCGAGCAGCAGCACGCGGCGCTTGCCGGCAGCGGCGGCGCGAAAGCGGGCGTAATCTTCGAGGTCATTGATCGGGAAAACTAGCTCAGCGGCGTCTCCTTCGACTGGTACGCGCACGGTTTCTGCGCCCCAGGCCAGGACCAGATCACGATAGACCACCGCTTCTTCACCGATCCACAGGCGTTTGTGACCGGGATCGATGCCGCTGACGCGGGTGTGGGTGCGCACTTCGGCCTTGAGTTGCTCCGCCATGGCGCCGGGTTCCGCCATGCTCAGGCCATCGGCTTCCTTATTCTTGCCAAAGCCGGTGGAAAGCATGGGTTTGGAGTAGGAGCGCCCGTCATCCGCAGTGATCAGCAGCAATGGGGTTTCGCTGTCGAGCTTGCGAAACTCCCGGGCCACGTTGTAGCCGGCCAGCCCTGTGCCGATGATCACGACAGGTGCGTTCATTCCTTTCTCCTTGTAGTACGGTTCTGAAACTGAAAATTAGCCGATTTCGATCATTTCGAAATCCATTTTGCCGACGCCGCAGTCCGGGCACAGCCAGTCTTCCGGGACGTCCTGCCACAGGGTGCCCGGAGCGATACCATCATCCGGCCAGCCGTCTTTTTCGTCATAGATCAGGCCGCAGACTACACATTGCCACTTCTTCATTTACTTGCTTCCTCAGGGTCCAGGCTGGTTGGCCGGCGGTCGATGGATCCAGCATTGCCGCACGGCTCAGGGCGTTTTGTACTGATCGGGGCCGGCAGATGCAAGCACGATCGACGCAAGGCGCCCGCGCAGCCCGGCAAAAGATCAGGACGCCATGGTAAGCTCGCCGCCTCTTTTGCTGCCAATACTGACGCACCGTGCCGCACTCAATCGCCCTTCCCGATGCTTGCCAATGGTTGACCCAGAGCCTCCTGAGCCCTGCGCCCGCGCCCTTGACCCTCAACTGGCTGTTCGACGAAGGCTCGCTGACCCGCCGGCTGACGTGGCTGTCCAACGATGGCTTCAGCGTGACCCCTCTGTTCGAAGGCTGGCAGCCGCTGCGCGATGATGAATGCGCGGCGCTGCATATGCCCCCGGCCAGCATCGGTTGGGTGCGCGAGGTGTATTTGCGCGGGCATGGCCAACCGTGGGTGTTTGCCCGCAGTGTGGCGGCGCGCAGTGCGTTGCAGGGCGACGGCTTGCAGATGGACGAATTGGGCAGCCGTTCCCTGGGCGAATTGCTGTTTTGCGACCGCGCGTTCACCCGCCAGGCCATCGAGGTGTGCCATTACCCTCGCCAGTGGCTGCCGACCACGGACCAGGTCGACGGGCTGTGGGCACGCCGCTCACGCTTTGATCGTGGGGCGCTGAGCGTGCTGGTGGCGGAAGTCTTCCTGCCGAGTTTCTGGCACGCGCTGCATGACCATCCGGAGAACTGCTGATGTATCAACGTCTGCTCAAATCCTTGAACCGCCTGAACCCCAGGGCCTGGGATTTCATTCAGTTGACCCGCATGGACAAGCCCATCGGCATCTACCTGCTGCTGTGGCCGACGCTGTGGGCGCTGTGGATCGCCGGCAAGGGTTCGCCGTCCCTGGCCAACATCGTGATTTTCGTGCTGGGCGTTACGCTGACTCGCGCTGCCGGTTGCGTCATCAATGACTGGGCGGACCGCAAGGTCGACGGCCATGTGAAGCGCACCGCGCAACGCCCGCTGGCAAGCGGCAGGATCAGTTCGAAAGAGGCCCTGGTGTTCTTTGCGGTACTGATGCTGATCAGCTTCCTGCTGGTACTGCTGACCAACGCCACAACCATTTGGTTATCGCTGGGCGGCCTGGCACTGGCGGTCAGCTACCCGTTCATGAAGCGCTACACCTATTACCCGCAGGTGGTGTTGGGCGCGGCGTTTTCCTGGGGCATGCCGATGGCGTTCACCGCCGAAACCGGCCACCTGCCCGCCACCGCCTGGCTGCTGTATATAGCCAACCTGCTGTGGACGGTGGGCTACGACACCTATTACGCAATGACCGACCGCGACGACGACTTGAAGATCGGCGTCAAATCCACTGCGATTCTGTTCGGCGATGCCGACCGGGTGATCATCCTCACCCTGCAAGGCCTGGCGCTGCTGTGCCTGTTGCTGGCCGGCGCACGGTTTGAGCTGGGCGGTTGGTTCCACCTGGGGTTGCTGGCAGCGGCAGGCTGCTTTGCCTGGGAGTTCTGGTACACCCGCGACAGGGACCGGATGAAGTGCTTCAAGGCGTTTTTGCACAACCACTGGGCCGGGTTGGCGATTTTTATCGGGATTGTGGCGGATTACGGGTTTCGATGAGGGGCCAGGCCCCTCACCGCTAGCGGGCTGAATCAGGGCTTGGCGACTTTCCAGGCCCCGTCCATTTTGCCGTCGCCGGTCATGTCGCCGGCCTTTTTGTCCATCACAAAGGTATAGAGAGGCTTGCCGTTGTAGGCCCATTGGCCCTTTTGATCGTCACGGGTGATAACGGTCCACTTGCCCATGGGTTTGTCGGTGGACTCGGCCATCAACGGCGGCCAGTTGGTGGCGCACTTGTCGTTACACATGGACTTGCCATCGGCGTCCTTGGCGAAGGTGTAGAGCGTCATGCCCTTATGATCCACCAACATCCCGTCTTTCGTCATCGCCGGGTCTGCGGCAAATGCCAGTGTCGGCAGCGTCAACGCCGCCGTGACCAGAAGGGCCTTCCAGGAAAAAGTACTGTGATTCATCGGAACCTTCCTTTTGTGGTTGTCAGGATTCGGACCCAAAGCGTAGTCCAGAGTGCCGCTAATTGCCCGAGCGACTAAATTACTGTCACACGACTGCAATATTTCCGTTATCTAATGCGGCGCAAGACAGTTAAATGACAAGAGGATTTTAGGCATGGTTGGCAGGAGCATTCTGATTGTTGACGACGAAGCGCCCATCCGCGAGATGATCGCCGTTGCGTTGGAAATGGCCGGCTATGACTGCCTGGAGGCGGAGAACTCCCAGCAGGCCCATGCCATTATCGTCGACCGCAAGCCGGACCTGATCCTGCTGGACTGGATGCTGCCCGGCACCTCCGGCATCGAACTGGCCCGCCGCCTCAAGCGCGATGAGCTGACCGGGGATATCCCGATCATCATGCTCACCGCCAAGGGCGAAGAGGACAACAAGATCCAGGGCCTGGAAGTCGGCGCCGATGACTACATCACCAAGCCGTTTTCCCCACGGGAGCTGGTAGCGCGCCTGAAGGCCGTATTGCGCCGGGCCGGCCCGACCGATGGCGAAGCGCCTATTGAAGTCGGCGGCCTGCTGCTGGACCCGATCAGCCACCGCGTGACCATCGACGGCAAGCCGGCCGAGATGGGCCCGACCGAATACCGCCTGCTGCAATTTTTCATGACCCACCAGGAGCGCGCCTATACCCGTGGCCAGTTGCTGGACCAGGTGTGGGGCGGCAACGTGTATGTGGAGGAGCGCACCGTTGACGTGCATATCCGCCGCCTGCGCAAAGCCTTGGGTGACGCTTACGAGAATCTGGTACAAACCGTGCGCGGCACCGGCTACCGGTTTTCAACCAAAGGCTGAGCCAGCCCTTCCTTAACAGCTGACAAGGACGCATGTTTAAGTGAACCAAAACTGGCATGGCACCCTGATCCGCCACATGCTCCTGTTGATCACCGCCTGCCTGTTGGTAGGCCTGGTCAGCGGCTATTACGGCTGGAGCCTGGCCATTGGTATCGCCCTGTACCTGGGCTGGACCCTCAAACAATTGCTGCGCCTGCATGAATGGCTGCGCCAGCACAAACCCGACGAAGCGCCACCTGACGGCTACGGCCTGTGGGGTGAGGTGTTCGACAGCATCTACCACCTGCAACGCCGCGACCAACGCGTACGCGGGCGCCTGCAAGCCGTGATCGACCGCGTGCAGGAGTCCACCGCTGCGCTCAAAGATGCAGTGATCATGCTCGACAGCGATGGCAACCTGGAATGGTGGAACCGCGCCGCCGAGACCCTGCTGGGCCTCAAGACACCCCAGGACAGCGGCCAGCCAGTGACCAACCTGGTGCGCCACCCACGCTTCAAAGAGTACTTCGAGCAGGAAAACTACGAGGAAGCGCTGGAAATCCCCTCGCCGACCAACGACCGCGTGCGTATCCAGCTGTACCTGACGCGCTACGGCAACAACGAACACCTGATGCTGGTGCGCGACGTAACCCGCATCCATCAACTGGAACAGATGCGTAAAGACTTCGTCGCCAACGTTTCCCACGAATTGCGTACGCCATTGACGGTGATCTGCGGCTACTTGGAGACGCTGCTGGACAACGTCGACGAGATCAACCCGCGCTGGAGCCGTGCCCTGCAGCAAATGCAGCAGCAGGGTTCACGCATGCAGACCCTGCTCAACGACTTGCTGTTGCTGGCCAAGCTTGAAGCCACGGATTATCCGTCGGACAACCATCCGGTGGCCGTACAAAGCCTGTTGCAGACCATCAAGAATGACGCCCAGGCCCTGTCGGGCGAGCGCGGGCAGCAGATCAGCCTGGATGCCGACCCGCGAGTGTTGCTCAAAGGCAGCGAAGGCGAATTGCGCAGCGCGTTCTCCAACCTGGTGTTCAACGCGGTGAAGTACACCCCGGACAAGGGCACTATCCGCATCCGCTGGTGGGCCGACGAACAAGGCGCACACCTGAGCGTGCAGGACTCCGGCATCGGCATCGACGCCAAGCATCTGCCGCGCCTGACCGAGCGCTTCTACCGCGTCGACTCCAGCCGCAACTCCAACACCGGCGGCACCGGGCTGGGCCTGGCCATCGTCAAGCATGTGCTGCTGCGCCACCGTGCGCGCCTGGAAATCAGCAGTGTGCTGGGGCATGGCAGTACGTTCACCTGCCATTTTCCACCAGCGCAGATGACCCGTTCGCGGCTCGTTGGAAATGACGAATAACTCAAACACAGCACAAAACCAAATGTGGGAGGGGGCTTGCTCCCGATGGCGGTGCACCAGTATCAGATATGCTGACTGACACACTGCTATCGGGAGCAAGCCCCCTCCCACAATTGGAATTGTGCTGTTTCGAATAAGGCATTCCACACCCCACCCGGCGGCAACCACTAGGCAAGCGCCCCGTCAGCCGCTACATTGGCCGACTTGCGCCTGCCTTCCAGGCCCTTCTGTCCCCCCTTATTGAACACACGGAACCTGCAAAACCCAATCATGGACCCTTCCCCTGGTATCACCCTCGCCACACTCTTCGCCGATTTCGGCATGATTCTTTTTGCTCTGATCCTGGTACTGCTCAACGGTTTTTTCGTTGCGGCGGAATTTGCCATGGTCAAGCTGCGCTCGACCCGGGTCGAGGCCATCGCCCACACCAACGGCTGGCGCGGGCAGATCCTGCGTACCGTACACAGCCAGCTCGATGCTTACCTGTCGGCCTGCCAGCTGGGTATCACCCTCGCCTCCCTGGGCCTGGGCTGGGTCGGTGAGCCGGCCTTTGCGCATATCCTGGAGCCGCTGCTGGGCGCCGCAGGCGTCGAATCGCCGGAAGTGATCAAGGGCGTGTCGTTCTTTGCCGCGTTCTTCGTGATTTCCTACCTGCACATCGTGGTCGGTGAACTGGCACCCAAGTCCTGGGCCATTCGCAAGCCCGAACTGCTGTCACTGTGGACGGCGGTGCCGCTGTACCTGTTCTACTGGGCCATGTACCCGGCGATCTACCTGCTCAACGCCAGCGCCAATGCGATCCTGCGCATTGCCGGCCAAGGCGAGCCCGGCCCGCACCACGAGCACCATTACAGCCGCGAAGAGCTCAAGTTGATCCTGCACTCCAGCCGTGGCCAGGACCCGAGCGACCAAGGCATGCGCGTACTGGCCTCGGCCGTGGAAATGGGCGAGCTGGAAGTGGTGGACTGGGCCAACTCCCGTGAAGACCTGGTCACCCTGGACTTCAACGCCCCGCTCAAGGAAATCCTCGCGCTGTTCCGCCGCCATAAGTTCAGCCGTTATCCGGTATATGACGCGGTGCGCAACGAGTTTGTCGGCCTGTTGCACATCAAGGACCTGCTGCTGGAACTGGCGGCCCTGGACCACATCCCCGAATCGTTCAACCTGGCCGAACTGACCCGCCCGCTCGAACGTGTGTCGCGGCACATGCCGTTGTCGCAGTTGCTGGAGCAGTTCCGCAAAGGCGGCGCGCACTTTGCCCTGGTGGAAGAAGCCGACGGCAAGATCATCGGCTACCTGACCATGGAAGACGTGCTGGAAGTGCTGGTAGGCGATATTCAGGACGAACACCGCAAGGCCGAGCGCGGCATCCTCGCCTACCAGCCCGGCAAACTGCTGGTACGGGGCGACACGCCGCTGTTCAAGGTGGAACGCCTGTTGGGTGTCGACCTGGACCACATTGAGGCCGAAACCCTCGCAGGGCTGGTCTACGACACGCTCAAACGGGTACCGGAAGAGGAAGAAGTGCTGGAGGTTGAAGGCTTGCGGATCATCATCAAGAAGATGAAAGGGCCGAAGATCGTACTGGCCAAGGTCCTGCTGCTGGATTGACCCTCAATTGCCCAATGCAAAATTGGGCAATGTCCCCACCGGCTGGTTGAATTCGTAAGGGATCGACACCAGCCCGGCCTCGCTACTCTGCTGCACCACGAAGTGCAGGTGCGGCCCGCTGCTGTTGCCGGTATTGCCCGACAACCCCAGCGCGCTGCCCACTGCTACGCGCTGCCCCGCCCTGACGCTGACCGAACCTTGCTTGAGATGCAGGTACACGCCCTGGGTGCCGTCATCATGCTGCACGCGCACGAAATTGCCCGACGCATCGTTGCCGCGTCCGATCTGGCTATTCTCGATTTTCACCACCACACCGCTGCGCGCCGCAATGATCGGCGTGCCTTCGGGCATGGCAATGTCCATGGCGTAGCGGCTTTTGGCGTCGGTGTGGCTGAAACTGCCGTTGGGGCCTTGGGTCAGGCGGAACGGACCGCCACGCCAGGGCAAGGGGTAGCGGTAGGCTTGTTGTGGGTAACCAGGTTTGGGTCTGTCGAGTGCTGGCCGTTGTACGCGCTCGACCCTGCGTTCTTGAATCACGAACGCCTGGGCACCGGGGGTTTGCCGGTCGCTGAAGAACACCATGCCGTTGGCATCGGTGGATTTGTAGAGGGTCATGGCCTGGGTCGAAGTGGCGACCGCAGCCAACGTGCAGGACAGCAAGAGGCGAAGAACCATGGCGCGAACCTGCCGGAGTGAATGAACAGCAAGCTAACAACGGTTGATGACAATCTTGTAGTGAGCGGGCTCGCCCCGCGCTGGGCTGCGCAGCAGCCCCGAAACCAGGCGCAGAGGAGTGCCTGATACACCGCATTCGTCTTCGTCAGGGGCGCTTCGCACCCCAACGCGGGACAAGCCCGCTCGCCACAGAGGCCCCAGTTTGCTGCGCGCCAGCGCTATGTCGAAGAGGTAGTGGGACCTCCCTCACCACAAGGTCAGGCACCCGGCACAAAATGCTTCTGCGCCGTACCACGCGCAATCAGGCGGGAGATGTAGTCGAGCTTCTGCGCATCCTGGTCGATAAAGCGGAAGGTCAGTTGCAGCCAATCGCTATCGGGCTTGGGCTCGAAGGCGACGATGGCGTGCAGGTAACCGTTGAGACGGGCCACCTCAGCGTTGTCGCCCTGTTCCAGGTCGAGCACGGCACTTTCCAGCACCTGAGGCAGGACCTCACCGCGACGCACCACCAGCAGCGCCTCCTTGATGCTCAGCGCCTTGATCACGCATTGCTGGGTGCCGCTGGACAGGCGCAACTGGCCCTGGCCACGGCCGCCAGTGGGTGCAGCGCCTGGCGCTTGGACCGGCGGGGCGTTGTTAAGCAGGCCTTTGTTTGGCGCAGACGCGGCAGCCGCAACGGGGGCTGCACGTACAGCTTCGGGCTTGCCACCGGTAAGGGCGCTCAGGGAGTCATTGCCGAAGGCCGAGTTCATCTTGGTCGGCGCGCTGGCGACCAGGGCGTCGAGGCGACCGACCTTGTGCAGGGCCTGTTTGACCTTGTTCAACAGTTGCTCGTTGGTAAACGGTTTGCTGACGTAGCCGGAAACCCCGGCCTGGATCGCCTGGACCACGTTCTCTTTGTCACCACGGCTGGTCACCATCACAAACGGCATGGACTTCAGGTGCGGTTGCTCACGACACCAGGTCAACAGCTCCAGGCCGGACATCTCCGGCATTTCCCAGTCGCACAGCACCAGGTCGAAGCTCTCGCGCATCAGGATGGTCTGGGCCTTCTTGCCGTTTACCGCATCTTCAAGCTTGATCCCGGGGAAGTAGTTGCGCAGGCACTTCTTCACCAGGTCGCGGATAAACGAGGCGTCATCCACCACCAATACACTGACTTTACTCATCGACCCTTCATCCTATAAAAACTTCGGCACGCAAAACGCCTGACTGATGGCATTTTGCCAAAACTCTGTAGTCACGTTCGGACTTTCTTTTACCCGACTCGCAAAAAAATCGGGGGCCGCAAACAAAAACGCCCGACCAAAGGCCGGGCGTTAATTTCTCGGGCAACCTTACTTATCGTCAGATTCGCCCGGAACATTAGGGATTTGATCGGCTGAACCTTCAACTTCGGCCTTCATGCGCTTGAGGCCCATGTGCCGTACGTCGGTACCGCGCACCAGGTAGATCACCAGTTCCGAGATATTGCGCGCGTGATCACCGATCCGCTCCAGGGAACGCAGCACCCAGATGATGCTCAAGACCCGCGAGATAGAGCGCGGGTCTTCCATCATGTAGGTGGCCAGCTCACGCAGGGCGGTCTTGTATTCACGGTCGATGACCTTGTCGTACTGCGCCACCGACAACGCCAGGTCGGCGTCAAAGCGCGCAAAGGCATCAAGGGCATCACGCACCATGTTGCGCACCTGGTCGCCGATGTGACGCACTTCAACATAACCGCGCGGCGCTTCACCCTCTTCGCACAGCTGGATGGCACGGCGGGCGATCTTGGTGGCTTCGTCGCCGATCCGCTCGAGGTCGATCACCGACTTGGAGATGCTGATGATCAAGCGCAGGTCGGATGCCGCCGGCTGGCGACGGGCGAGAATGCGCAGGCATTCTTCGTCGATGTTGCGTTCCATCTGGTTGATCTGGTCGTCGATCTCGCGCACTTGCTGGGCCAGGCCCGAGTCAGCCTCGATCAGCGCGGTCACGGCGTCGTTGACTTGCTTCTCCACCAGCCCGCCCATCGCCAGGAGGTGGCTGCGCACTTCCTCGAGCTCAGCGTTGAACTGCGCGGAGATGTGGTGGGTAAGGCCTTCTTTACTAATCATGTTGGCGTCCTTGGAGCGTCCGGTAAGGTGCGGAGAACCGCAGCGTCAGTGCAATCAGAACCACAGCTTCCTAGCCGTAGCGACCGGTGATGTAGTCTTCGGTCTGCTTCTTCGCCGGATTGGTGAACAGGGTGTCGGTATCGCCGAACTCCACCAGCTTGCCCATGTACATGAACGCGGTGTAGTCGGAAACCCGCGCCGCCTGTTGCATGTTGTGGGTCACGATGACGATGGTGAACTTGGACTTGAGCTCGTAGATCAGTTCTTCGACTTTCAGCGTCGAGATCGGGTCGAGTGCCGAGCACGGTTCGTCGAGCAACAGCACTTCCGGCTCCACGGCGATGGTGCGCGCGATCACCAGGCGTTGCTGCTGGCCGCCGGACAGGCCGAGTGCCGACTCGTGCAGGCGGTCCTTGACCTCGTCCCACAGCGCCGCGCCTTTAAGGGCCCACTCAACCGCTTCGTCGAGGATGCGCTTCTTGTTGATGCCCTGGATGCGCAGGCCGTAGACCACGTTTTCGTAGATGGTCTTGGGGAACGGGTTAGGCTTCTGGAACACCATGCCCACGCGGCGACGCAGCTCGGCCACGTCTTCGCCCTTGCGGTAGATATTGGTGCCGTAGAGGTTGATGGCCCCGTCCACGCGGCAACCGTCGACCAGGTCGTTCATGCGGTTGAAGGTACGCAGCAACGTGGACTTGCCGCAGCCGGACGGGCCGATGAAGGCGGTCACGCGCTGCTTGGGGATGTTCATGCTGACGTCGAACAGCGCCTGCTTGTCACCGTAGTACAGGCTCAGGCCCGGCACTTCGATGGCCACAGTTTCCTGGGCCAAGCTCAGGCTCTGTTTGTCGCGACCCAGGGCAGACATGTTGATGCCGTGGGAATGGGTGTCGTGTTGCATGGGATGCTCCCTGTGCTGTTGTGTGGGAGGGGGCTTGCCCCCGATAGCGGTGCATCAGGAACATGTGTGCTGGCTGGCACACCGCAATCGGGAGCAAGCCCCCTCCCACAAATAAGTCCGCGTTCAATTCAGATTAGCTGTCCAGCGCCTTGTACTTCTCGCGCAGGTGGTTACGAATCCACACCGCCGACAGGTTGAGCGTGGCGATCACCAGCACCAGCAGCAAGGCGGTGGCGTACACCAGCGGCCGTGCGGCCTCGACGTTAGGGCTCTGGAAACCGACGTCATAGATATGGAAGCCCAGGTGCATGATCTTCTGGTCCAGGTGCAGGTACGGGTAGTTGCCGTCCAGCGGCAGCGACGGGGCGAGTTTCACCACGCCGACCAGCATCAGCGGCGCCACTTCACCGGCGGCGCGGGCCACGGCGAGGATCATGCCGGTCATCATCGCCGGGCTGGCCATCGGCAGCACGATCTTCCACAGCGTTTCCGCCTTGGTCGCGCCCAGCGCCAGGGAGCCTTCACGCACCGTACGCGGAATCCGCGCCAGGCCTTCTTCGGTGGCCACGATCACCACCGGTACCGCCAGCAGCGCCAGGGTCAGCGAGGCCCAGAGCAGGCCCGGTGTACCGAAGGTCGGTGCCGGCAGCGCTTCGGCGAAGAACAGACGGTCGACCGAGCCACCCAATACATACACGAAGAAACCCAGGCCGAACACGCCGTAGACGATGGCCGGTACACCCGCCAGGTTGTTCACGGCGATGCGGATAATCCGCGTCAGGGTGTTCTGCTTGGCGTATTCACGCAGGTATACCGCCGCCAGCACGCCGAACGGGGTCACGATCATCGCCATGATCAGGGTCATCATCACGGTGCCGAAGATGGCCGGGAAGATCCCGCCTTCGGTGTTGGCTTCCCGCGGGTCATCGCTGAGGAATTCCCACACTTTGCTGAAGTAGAAACCGATCTTGGTCACGGTACCCATGGCGTTCGGCTGGTAGGCGTGCACCACTTTGCCGATGCCGATTTCAATTTCCTTGCCGTTGCCATCGCGAGCGGTCAAAGCGTCGCGGTTGAACTGGGCGTGCAGGTCGGCCAGGCGAGCTTCGATGTCCTGGTAGCGGGCGTTGAGCTCGGCGCGGTCGGCATCCATGTCGGCCTGGGCGGCGGCGTCGAGCTTGCCTTCCAGCTCAAGCTTGCGGCCGTGCAGGCGAATGCGTTCGAGGCCGGCGTTGATCGCGCCGATGTCGGATTTCTCCAGGGTCTTGAGCTGGGCCGCCAGCTTGTTAACGCGGTCCACGCGGGCTTGCAGCTCAGGCCATGCGGCCTCGCCTTCGGCGATGACCTTGCCATCCTGCTTGACGTTGACCAGGGTGCCGTAGAAGTTGCCCCACTCACGACGCTCGATGGTCATCAGGTTTTTCGGCGTGGTCTGGTCCTTCAACCACTCGCCGACGATCCAGGTGAAGTCGTTGCCGTTCAGGTCACGGTTGCCGACCTTGATCAGCTCGCGGGTCATGAATTCCGGGCCCGCATCGGGCACCGGCAGGCCCGCGCTTTTCAGGCGCTCGCGCGGCACTTCTTCTTTCTGCACCACTTCGCCGATGACGATATGGTTTTCCTGGCCCGGCACGTTGTAGTTGGCCTGGATCAGGTCAGCCGGCCAGAAGTGGCCCAGGCCACGCACAGCAATCACCGCCAGCAAACCAATGGTCATGATGACCGCGATGGACACCGCGCCACCGCTGATCCAGACGCCGGGAGCGCCGCTCTTGAACCATCCATTCAGGGAGTTCTGTTTCACAGACTTCTACCTTTCTTAAAGCGACGAGTATTTCTTGCGCAGACGCTGACGAATCAGCTCGGCGAGGGTGTTCATGATGAACGTGAACAGCAGCAGCACCAGCGCCGATAGGAACAGCACGCGGTAATGACTGCCGCCGACTTCCGACTCCGGCATTTCCACCGCGACGTTGGCCGCCAGGGTGCGCAGGCCTTCGAACAGGTTCATCTCCATCACCGGCGTGTTACCGGTGGCCATCAGCACGATCATGGTCTCGCCCACGGCGCGCCCCATGCCGATCATCAGCGCCGAGAAGATGCCCGGGCTGGCGGTCAGGATCACCACGCGGGTCATGGTCTGCCACGGCGTGGCGCCCAGGGCCAGGGAGCCCAGGGTCAGGCCGCGCGGTACGCTGAACACGGCGTCTTCGGCGATGGAGTAGATGTTCGGGATCACCGCAAAACCCATGGCCAGGCCGACCACCAGGGCATTGCGCTGGTCGTAGGTGATGCCGAGGTCGTGGGAGATCCACATGCGCATGTCGCCGCCGAAGAACCAGGTTTCCAGGTACGGGCTCATGTACAGCGAGAGCCAGCCCACGAACAGGATCACCGGGATCAGGATCGCGCTTTCCCAACCGTCGGGAACCCGCAGGCGGATGGATTCAGGCAGGCGGCTGAAGACAAACCCGGCCACCAGGATGCCAATCGGCAACAGCATCAGCAGGCTGAAGATCCCCGGCAGATGCCCTTCGACATACGGCGCCAGGAACAGGCCGGCGAAGAAGCCGAGGATCACCGTCGGCATCGCTTCCATCAATTCGATCACCGGCTTGACCTTGCGGCGCAGGCTCGGGGCCATGAAGTAAGCGGTGTAGATCGCCGCGGCAACGGCCAGGGGCGCCGCCAGCAGCATGGCGTAGAACGCCGCCTTCAGCGTACCGAAGGTCAATGGCGCCAGGCTCATCTTGGGTTCGAAGTCGGTGTTGGCGGCGGTCGATTGCCAGACGTACTTAGGCTCGTCGTAGTTTTCGTACCAGACCTTGCTCCACAACGCACTCCAGGACACTTCCGGGTGCGGGTTGTCCAGCAGCAGCGGCTGCAGCTTGCCGCCGGCTTCGACGATCACGCGGTTGGCGCGAGGCGATAGGCCGAACACGCCCTGGCCGTCGACCACCGGATCCACCAGCAGGGTGCGGTGGGCAGTGCTGTGGAACACGCCGAACGTGCCGGAAGCGTCGAGGGCAGTGAAGCCTTTGCGACGCTCTTCGGCGGTGATTTCCACGATGGGCGCGGTGCCCATCTGGAAGGTGCGAATCTGCTTGAAACGCTGCTCGCCATCCGGGTCACGGGCCATGAACCACTGGGCCAGGCCGCCTTTGGAGTTACCGACGATCAGCGAGATACCGCCCACCAGCTGGGTGCTGGCGGTGATTTCGGCGTTGCCGTCTTCGAGCAGTTTGTAGCGACCGTTGAGGCTCTTGTCGCGCAGGCTGAACACATCCGCCAGGGCGCGGCCGTTGATCACATACAACCACTGCTGGCGCGGATCAATGAAGATCGCCTTCACCGGTTCGGTCATTTGCGGCAGCTCGACACGCTTCTGCTCGCTGGTGACTTCACCGGTCATCATGTTTTCTTCGCGGCTCAGGGTCAGCACGTTCAAGTACGAACCGGCCGAGCCTGCCACCACCAGCGACGTATCGGTGGCATTGAGGGCGACGTGCTCCAACGGGCGACCGGCATCGTCGAGCACGATCGGCGTTTCACCGTAGGGGTATTCAATCGCAGGCGTGATGGTTTTCTTGCCGTCCGGGTACGACACCTTATAGGTGTGGCGGAACACCAGGGACTGGCCATTGGACAATCCGAGGATCACCAGCGGGCTGCCCGGCTGATCTTCACCAATGGAAGCAACGCTCACGCCCGGCGCAAGCGGCAGGTCAACACGCTTGAGTTCGGCACCGGTCGTGACATCAAAGAACAGCGCCTGGCCCTTGTCGGATACCCGCATGGCGACCTGGTTCTGCTCTTCCAGGGAGATCAACAAAGGCTTGCCGGCGTCCTGCATCCAGGCGGGCGTCAGTGCGTCTTCCTTGGTCAGCGAGGCGCCTTGGAACAAAGGCGCGACCACATAGGCGAGGAAAAAGAAAATCAGGGTGATGGCACCGAGAACGGCGAGGCCGCCAACCAGCACGTACCAACGGGTCAGACGGTCCTTGAGCGCGCGGATGCGGCGCTTGCGTTGCAGCTCAGGCGTATTGAAATCAATGCGCTTGGGGGGAGAAGTTGTCGTCATGGTGGAATTGGCCAGATCATTCATGCGCACACCCTAGCGATCCTGTATGACAGAAAGATGACAATGCAGTGACGCAGGAAATCCGCCGCGAAGCAGGGCTGGCAGCGGATTGAAAATTAGTGATGCGGGAACCGGCGTACCGGCTCCCGCAGAGGCAATCAGTTGCCTTCTTTCAGGCCCAGGTCAGCCAGTGCCTTGGCGGCAACTTTGGCTGGCAGTGGGATGTAGCCGTCTTTCACTACAACTTCCTGGCCCTGTTTGGACAGAACCAGTTTCACGAACTCGGCTTCCAGCGGGGCCAGAGGCTTGTTCGGGGCTTTGTTGACGTAAACGTAGAGGAAACGCGACAGCGGGTATTTGCCGTTCAGGGCGTTTTCTTCGCTGTCTTCGATGAAGTCAGTGCTGCCTTTCTTGGCCAGGGCCACGGTCTTCACGCTGGCGGTCTTGTAGCCGATGCCCGAGTAACCGATGCCGTTCAGCGAGGAGCTGATCGACTGCACGACCGAAGCCGAGCCGGGTTGTTCGTTCACGTTAGGCTTGTAGTCGCCTTTGCACAGGGCTTCTTCCTTGAAGTAGCCGTAGGTGCCGGATACCGAGTTACGACCGAACAGTTGCACTGGCTTGTTGGCCAGGTCGCCGGTCACACCCAGGTCGCCCCAGGTTTTCACGTCGGCTTTGGCGCCGCACAGACGCGTCGAGGAGAAGATCGCGTCGACTTGCTCCATGGTCAGGTGCTGGATCGGGTTGTCCTTGTGCACGAACACAGCCAGGGCATCCACGGCAACCGGGATAGCGGTTGGCTTGTAGCCGTACTTCTGCTCGAAGGCAGCCAGTTCGGTGTCCTTCATCTTGCGGCTCATCGGGCCCAGGTTGGAGGTGCCTTCAGTCAGCGCAGGTGGCGCGGTGGCGGAGCCGGCAGCTTGAATCTGGATGTTGACGTTCGGGTATTCCTTTTTGTAACCCTCGGCCCACAGGGTCATCAGGTTGGCCAGGGTATCGGAACCGACGCTGGACAAGTTGCCCGACACACCAGTGGTCTTGACGTACGCCGGGATTGCCGGATCAACACCTGCGGCCACCGCGTTGGCGGTCGCAACGCCAGCAGCGACAAAAGTCATTGCCGCCATCAAACGTTTCAGTTTCATGCCTTGCTCCTAGCAGATAGGGATAGTTGGATCGGGGCCAAGTATCGAGAGGCCGTGTGAACACTCTATGTCTGAAATATGACAATTGGATGAAAGGCCAGCATTGGGCGAGCATTCGCAGTCAAGAAGAAAACGGTCGGCAATACAGGCTGGAGCGGCGAGATGAACGTAATGAGTCCCTGGTTTGAAACCTCTCTGCAATTGCTGATCGGAGATTTCCCACAGCTATTTAGGGTTGTTGCTCGGAACTCGCCTTACTAACCTCCCCGCGCCGCTGCAAATTCAGCGGCCGGGACTGCAGTTAAAACCTGACCGCTTCACGGCGCACCTTAGGTTGACAAAACAAAACCAAAGAATAGTCTTGTCAACCTAAGGAGACCTCACATGATCAATGACCGAATTCGCCGCGCAAGGTTATTGCGTGGCCTGTCGCTGGAAGCACTGGCACTGCGTCTCGGCGATATAACCAAGCAAGGCCTGAGCAAATATGAAAAAGGGTTGAGTACCCCAAACTCTCAGCGCCTTCTGCAGTTGGCAAAAGCACTGGAGGTGAGCCCCGAGTATTTTTTTCGTACTCAGGCACTGCCACTCGCGCCGCTGGAGTTCCGCAAGCTTGCGAAGATGCCTAAATACCGTCAGGTCCAGGTCGAGGAACAGATTCGAGAGCATCTGGAACGCTATATCTCTCTGGAGGAGTGTTTCGATCCACAAGATATCAAGACTGCCGAAACCCCAGCCCAAATGCTCCCAGTCTCCTCCATAGAGGAAGCGGAACGAGCGGCGGATGAGCTCCGCAAGTATTGGGATATAGGTGAAGATCCTATTGCTCATCTGACTGAACAGTTGGAAGAGCACGGCATTAAAGTGGTGATGCTGGATGGGCCGGACGATTTCGATGGCGCTTGCGCAGCCACCCATGACGGCGAACATGTGTTGATCGCTTTAAATGCTCAGAGAGCAGGTGAACGTATTCGCTTCACCGCTGCTCATGAATTGGGTCACTGGGTGATGAAATTGCCTGATGATATGCCCGAGCGCGATAAAGAAAACTGCTGTCACCGCTTCGCAGGAGCGTTCCTTTATCCCTCTAAAAGCGTTACCGGAGATTTTGGGAATCACCAACGCTCCCGTGTCCACCCTAGAGAACTACTGATTGCTAAGCGCCAATATGGGCTCTCAATGCATGCAGCGCTTCGTCGATTGAAGGACCTCAAACTGTTAGGGGAAAGCGGATACAAGTCCCTGACCATTCAATTCAGTAGCAATGGCTGGCGCAAAGCAGAACCTGAGCCGTTACCTTGCAAACCACCTCAGCGCTTTGAGTCACTCGTTTTCTGGGGGTTAGCGGAAGGCCTTATCACCAAATCACGAGCGGCCGAATTGCTGCGGCGTCCTGTGAGGGCTCTAGACCCCAATTTTCTGGGCTCACTGGAGAGTGCATGAGCCTGATCTATATCAGCGACACCAACATCTGGATTGATTTCAGGAACGCTGGATTGCTGGAGCATATGTTCAGGCTGCCATTTACCCTCTGCTGCACCGATTTCGTCATGCATGAGCTTGAGGATTTCCCTCATGAAGAACTGCTCGCCCAAGGGCTGGTTGTCGAATCATTTGACGAGGGAGGCGTGCAGAAACTCTTAGGACTTAAGGTCGAACACAACAACAGTTCCTTGGCCGACGTTTCTTGCTACCTACTGGCACATACAACCGGAAGACCCTTACTCACTGGCGATGGGAAGCTACGTCGCCAGGCAATTCGAGATGGACTGCAGATACACGGCGCACTTTGGCTACTCGACCTCATGGTCGAACATCAAGTCCTCAATGCTATTGGCGCAGCAACGGCACTCGAACAGATGCTGGCAGGCGGCGCCCGCTTGCCAGCATCAGAATGTCAAATACGGATCTCTGGCTGGAAAGTTATATGAAACTCAACTCGGATATTGAATATCCATCCAGCACTTATAAAAATCACCCTGTCCATCTGGCAAAGTAGACATTTAGCCTCTACATAGCCTGCTGCTGATCTGATATTACCGCCCGCGCTTCCACAGATACCCACCCACCACCATCCCCATCACACACAGGACAGCCACGTAGTAAGCCGGGCCCATCGGGCTTTCCTTCATCAACAGCGACACCGCCAGCGGCGTCAGCCCGCCGAATACGGCGTAGGCGACGTTGTAGGAAAACGACAAGCCACTGAAGCGCACCACGGGTGGGAACGCTTTCACCATCACGTAAGGCACCACGCCAATGGTGCCGACGAACAGGCCGGTCAAGGCGTACAGCGGGAACAGCCAGTCCGGGTGGGACATGAGGCTGTGATACAGGGTCCAGGAGGTCGCCAGCAGCAGTGCGCAACCGCTCACCAGTACACGACCGGCACCGAAGCGGTCGGCCAGGGCACCGGAGGCGATGCAGCCCAGGCTCAAGGTCACGATGGCCAGGCTATTGGCTTGCAGCGCAACGGTCGGGCTGAAGTGGTAGAGGGTCTGCAGCACGGTCGGGGTCATCAGGATGACCACCACGACGCCGGCCGACAACAGCCAGGTCAGCAGCATCGACAATACGATGGCACCACGGTGGTCGCGCAGCACGGCACGCAATGGCAGCTCGGCGGCCAGGGTCTTGCGTTGCTGCATTTCGGCGAAGATCGGCGTTTCATGCAACCAGCGACGCAGGTACACCGACAGCAGGCCGAACACGCCGCCGAGCAGGAACGGAATACGCCAGGCGTAATCCGAGACCTGCTCCGGGCTATAAATAGTGTTGATTGCAGTGGCCACCAGCGAACCCAGCAGGATACCGGCGGTAAGGCCGCTGGTCAGGGTACCGCAGGCGTAGCCGATATGGCGCGGCGGTACGTGTTCGGAGACGAATACCCAAGCGCCCGGGACTTCGCCGCCAATCGCTGCGCCTTGGATGACACGCATCAGCAGCAGCAGGATCGGCGCCCACAGGCCGATCTGCGCGTAGGTCGGCAGCAGGCCCATGATCAGGGTCGGTACAGCCATCATGAAAATGCTCAGGGTGAACATTTTCTTGCGGCCCAGCAGGTCACCGAAGTGCGCCATGATGATGCCGCCCAGCGGGCGTGCCAGGTAACCGGCGGCGAAGATGCCGAAGGTCTGCATCATCCGCAGCCATTCAGGCATATCGGCGGGGAAAAACAGTTTTCCGACTACGGTGGCGAAAAACACGAAAATGATGAAATCATAAAACTCCAGCGCCCCGCCCAAGGCAGACAGCGACAGGGTTTTGTAGTCGTTGCGGGTCAGCGGGCGCGACGGTTGCGCACTGCTTGCGGGCACGGAGGACATGGCAAGGCTTCTCTTATAGTAGTCAGCTTGATAAGGACGGCACGCCCGGGACTGGCGGCGGGTCTGGCAAGATAGCAAATCGCTTGTAAAAGCACAGCGCCAGGAGAACAGTTGCGCGTAAAAGCCGCGATACAGCGCCTATTTACCGACCAAATGAGCGCCGGGAGGTCGTCGTGGCGCCAGGGTCTCGATATACTCGGCCCTTGCAGGCTCAAGACCCGCATCCTTGAGGGGCTGCTGTGCCAAAACGCCGTTGGGTGCCATCCAGCCGGTTTGGCAGAGTTTCCCTTTAGTACGCCTTACGAGAAACGTATCGAACGGAGTATGTTTGTGCTGAAACGTTTTTCCATCAGTCGGCTATCCACTTTGCAACATCTATAAAAAGCGTCACGGGTCAGAGGCACCCCCGGCATGATCGAACTCGAACAAGAAGATCCTATCCCGCAAGGCGATCTCGCCCTGCAAATCACCGCGCTCCCGCGTGAAACCAACGGTTTTGGCGATATTTTCGGCGGCTGGCTGGTCGCGCAGATGGACCTCGCCGGTACCGCCATGGCCAGCAAGGTCGCAGGCGGGCGTGTGGCCACCGTGGCCATTGATCGCATGGCGTTCCTGGTGCCGGTGGCGGTGGGCGCGCAATTGTCCTTCTATACCCAGGCCCTGGAAATCGGCCGCAGCTCGATCCAGATGATGGTCGAAGTGTGGAGCGACGACCCGCTGTCCAGCGAATGGCGCAAGGTGACCGAGGCGGTGTTTGTATTCGTCGCTATCGATGGCAGCGGCCGCACACGTTCGGTGCCTTCGCGCGCGCGTTAAACCTCGCGGGATTTTGACGGTCCATTGCCCCATTGCCCGCCATTGAGAGTGCCTGTTATGCCTACGCCCCACGTTGAGACCATAAAGATCGACGAACTGGACTGCTGGCGCATCCGCCACAACGGCGCCGAGCTGATGATTGCCCAGCAGGGCGCACATATATTCAGTTACGGGCGCGAGGGCGAGCAGCCGCTGATTTGGCCGAACCCCGAGGCGGTGTTCAAGAAAGGCAAAGGCATCCGCACCGGCGTACCGGTGTGCTGGCCATGGTTTGGCGTATTTGACCGCAACCCGCACAGCGTAAAGGCGATGCGCCAAAGTGATCAGCCTGCGGGCGCTCACGGTTTCGCGCGTACCGCGACCTGGGCATTGGCCGGGACCACGCTTGAAGGCCAAGCGCTGCGGGTGGACCTGCAACTACCGGTTCCTGCAGGCGGCTTCCCCGGCTGGCCCCATCAGGTCGACCTGACCCTGAGCCTGCTGCTGGACGATCAACTGCACATCCGCCTGACCAGCCACAACCGTGGCGACGACACTGTCACGCTCAGCCAGGCGCTGCACACCTACTTCGCCGTGAGCGACGTACGCAACGTGCAGGTCGACGGCCTGGACGGCTCGGCGTACATCGATACCGCCGATGGCTGGAGCGAGAAGACGCAAACCGGCCTGCTGCACTTCAGCGCCGAGACCGACCGCATCTACCTCGATACGCCCTCATCGCTGAACATCGTCGATAAGGACTGGCAGCGCCGCATACAGCTCACCAGCCAAGGCTCGAAATCGACCGTGATCTGGAACCCCTGGACTGAACGCGCCAAGGCCTTCGACGACATGGCCGACGATGGCTGGCAAGGCATGCTGTGCGTCGAGACGGCGAATGTGCTGGATGATGTGGTGAGCCTGGCCCCAGGTGAAAGCCACATGCTGGGCGTGAGCATTACCGGTATCGCCCTGTAAACCCGCATTGGGTTCTGCGTAAGCTTAGAGATCGGATTCCTTTACGACCCGTACTTTCCCAGCATCCAGCGCATACGCCGCATCCGCCAGGTCGTTATTCACCTTCTCCACCTTCAACGTACCGGTAACCCACAGCGGCGTGTAGATGTCATCCAGCTTCAGCCCCTTGGGATAACGCACCAGCACCAACTGGTTAGGCGGCGGTGGCGGCACGTGGATGCAGGCGCCCGGGTACGGCACCAGGAAGAACAACGTGCTGCGACCCTTGGCGTCGGTTTCCAACGGCACCGGATATCCGCCGATACGGATGTTCTTGCCGTTCATGGCGGCCACGGTCTTGGTGGAATACATCACCGCCGGCAAGCCTTTGCTCTGCTTCAGGCCACCTTTGTCGGTGAACGTGCCTTGGGCTTCGGGGGAGTTGTGGTCGATCTCGGGCATGGCCTCGAGGGCCTTCTGGTCCGACAGCGGCATCAGGTCGAGCCAGTCGGTTTCCGGCAGTTCGCCGGCGTGTGCCAGGCCAGAGCCCAGCAAGAGAAGAGTCAACAGAAAACGGCGCATGGAGAGGCTCGGCAAGTAACAAGTGCCGAGCATTCTAGCCCTCTGCGCCTGCGCAGCGCAGAGGACTTTGTCGGCTGATTACTTCTTTTTGATCAGGCCGTAGATCACCAGCAGCACAATGGCGCCGACCAGTGCGCCGATAAAGCCTGCGCCTTGACCCGCCTGGTAGATGCCCAGTGCCTGACCACCGTAGGTCGCGGCCAGGGAGCCGGCGATACCCAGCAGGATGGTCATGATCCAGCCCATGCTGTCGTCGCCGGGCTTGAGGAAACGCGCCAGCAGGCCGACGATCAAGCCGATAAAGATGGTTCCGATAATACCCATGGCATTTCCCTCTGAATGAAGTGAGCTATGCCAAAGCCTAGACAGGCTTTGGCACCCTGCAATCAGAGGACGGCGATAACCGAATGGTTCCCGCCGACCCCAGGGTTATTGCTCGGCGATCAGCGCTTCGACCTTGAGGATCTGCGCTTGCAGCGTTGCGCGGTCCTTGCAGCGCAGGTTGGCGTGGCCGACCTTGCGCCCGGCCTTGAAGGCCTTGCCGTAGTGATGCAGGTGGCAGTCTTCGATCGTGATCACGCGCTCCACCGGCGGTACCACGCCGATGAAGTTGAGCATCGCGCTCTCACCGACCTTGGCCGTGGAACCCAGCGGCAAGCCCGCGACTGCGCGCAGGTGGTTTTCGAACTGGCTGCACTCGGCGCCTTCGGTGGTCCAGTGCCCGGAGTTGTGCACACGCGGGGCGATTTCGTTGGCCTTGAGACCACCGTCGACTTCAAAGAACTCGAACGCCATCACACCGACGTAATCCAGCTGTTTGAGCACACGGCTGGAATAGTCTTCGGCCAGGGCCTGCAACGGGTGATCGGTGCTGGCCACGGACAGCTTGAGGATGCCGCTGTCGTGGGTGTTGTGCACCAACGGGTAGAAGCGGGTCTCGCCATCACGGGCACGCACGGCGATCAACGAGACTTCGCCGGTGAAGGGCACGAAGCCTTCCAGCAGGCAGGCCACGCTGCCCAGTTCGGCGAAGGTGCCGACCACATCGGCGGCGGTGCGCAGGACTTTCTGGCCCTTGCCGTCGTAACCCAGGGTGCGGGTTTTCAGCACGGCCGGCAGGCCAATACTGGCGACGGCGGCGTCCAGGTCCGCCTGGGACTGGATATCGGCGAAGGCTGGGGTCGGAATGCCCAGGTCCTTGAACATGCTCTTCTCGAACCAGCGGTCACGGGCGATGCGCAAGGCCTCGGCGCTCGGGTACACCGGTACGAACTGCGACAGGAAGGCCACGGTTTCGGCCGGCACGCTTTCAAACTCGAACGTCACCAGGTCGACTTCATCGGCCAGTTGGCGCAGGTGGTCCGGGTCGCTGTAGTCAGCGCACAGGTGTTCACCCAAGGCTGCCGCACAAGCGTCCGGCGCCGGGTCCAGGAAAGCAAAGTTCATCCCCAGCGGGGTGCCCGCCAAGGCCAGCATGCGGCCCAGTTGGCCGCCACCGATTACACCGATTTTCATCGTCAACAACCTCAGGCGATACGTGGGTCTGGATTGTCCAGCACGCTGTCTGTCTGTTCAGCACGGAATTTCTTCAGCACCGCGTGGAACTGCGGGTGCTTGGCGCCCAGGATGCTGGCGGACAGCAGGGCTGCGTTGATCGCGCCGGCCTTGCCGATCGCCAGGGTGGCCACCGGGATACCGGCCGGCATCTGCACGATGGACAACAGCGAATCGACGCCCGAGAGCATTGCCGACTGCACCGGTACGCCAAGCACTGGCAGGTGAGTCTTGGCCGCACACATGCCCGGCAGGTGCGCTGCGCCGCCGGCACCGGCGATGATCACCTCGATGCCACGGGATTCTGCTTCATCGGCATACTGGAACAGCAAATCCGGGGTGCGGTGGGCAGAGACCACTTTCACTTCATACGGAATGCCGAGTTTTTCCAGCATATCGGCGGTGTGGCTAAGGGTGGACCAATCGGACTTGGAGCCCATGATCACGCCAACCAATGCACTCATCGTCGTGCCTCTTCTCTCTGGGCGCCCGCAGGCGCGTCAAAAAACAACAAGCCACGCGGGAAATCCGGCGTGGCTTGGTGTACGAATTTTGGCCGGTTGGACCGGCCGAAGGCCGCGCAGTATACCGTAATAATCCAGATAAACAGCCCCTGGAATGACCATCTGTCCAGCGGCGCAAACCGGCGGTTTTATTGACTTAAGAGTCAGCCAAATAACCACAAAACCCTGTGGGAGGGCTCAGGTATTCTGCGCCGCCCCACCTTCCAACTTACGCCACAACAACCGCACATTCGCCTTGCGCACCAACGCGCAGCGATACAGCCGAATCTCCAGCGGCACATGCCATTGCGGCCCACCGCACACCACCAGTTCGCCTCGAGCCAGTTCGGCACGCACGCTCAACTGCGGCACCCAGGCGATGCCCAGGCCTTCGAGGGCCATGCTTTTGAGGCTGTCGGCCATCGCGGTTTCGTAAACAGTAGTGAAGCGCAGCGCGCGCTGGCGCAGCAATAGGTGCACCGAACGGCCGAGGAACGCGCCAGCGCTGTAGGCCAGCAACGGCACACTGCCCTCGCCTTCCAGATCGAACAACGGCTTGCCATCCGCATCCGCCGCGCACACCGGGAGCATTTCGGTGTTGCCCAGGTGCAGCGAAGGGAAGATTTCGGCGTCCATCTGCATGGCCGCATCCGGGTCGTAGAAGGCCAGCATCAAATCGCAACCGCCTTCGCGCAGGGCGTGCACGGCGTCACCGACGTTGGTGGCGACCAGCCGTGTGGCGATGTTCAGGCCTTCGTTGCGCAGTTGCGCGATCCAGCGCGGGAAGAAACCCAACGCCAGGGAGTGAGCAGCGGCCACTTGCATGACCTCGCCCTGCCCGCCTTCCAGGTGGTGCAAATGGCGCAGCACTTCACCGAGCTGTTCGACCACGGTGCGTGCAGTGACCAGGAACAGCTGCCCCGCCGCCGTCAGCTCAACCGGTGTGCGCGAGCGGTTGACCAGGGTCAGGCCCAGTGCGGCCTCAAGACTGCGGATACGTCGACTGAACGCCGGCTGGGTGACAAACCGCCGCTCCGCCGCCTGGGAAAAGCTGCGTGTCGCCGCCAGGGCGCTGAAGTCTTCCAGCCATTTGCTCTCAAGGTTCATCGCTGCCTCCCACGGATACGCACCATTTTGGCACACACGCCCGCCATGATAGCCGGGTCACACGTGCATTATGCCGTTTATGCATAGGCCAGTGTTTAACAGCATTGGCCCAAAATCCCCTACAGGCCTAGCATTCGCAGCGTTCCGGCCTGTTCCGGGTCCATATCGAGATGATTTCCGTCATGTCCTCCGCTGCATCATTCCGCACAGAAAAAGACCTGCTTGGCGTACTCGAAGTACCTGCCCAAGCGTATTACGGCATCCAGACCCTGCGAGCGGTGAATAACTTCCGCCTCTCGGGCGTTCCGATTTCGCATTACCCGAAATTGGTGGTCGGCCTGGCAATGGTCAAGCAAGCCGCCGCTGACGCCAACCGCGAGTTGGGCCAGCTCAGCGAAGCCAAGCACGCTGCCATCAGCGAAGCCTGTGCCCGCCTGATCCGCGGCGATTTCCACGAAGAGTTCGTGGTGGACATGATTCAAGGCGGCGCCGGCACTTCAACCAACATGAATGCCAACGAAGTCATCGCCAACATCGCGTTGGAGGCCATGGGCCACAACAAGGGCGAGTACCAATACCTGCACCCCAACAACGACGTGAACATGGCGCAGTCGACCAACGACGCCTACCCGACCGCGATCCGCCTGGGTCTGCTGTTGGGCCATGACGCGCTGCTGGCCAGCCTCGACAGCCTGATCCAGGCGTTCGCCGCCAAGGGCGTCGAGTTCAGCCACGTGCTGAAAATGGGCCGCACCCAACTGCAAGACGCCGTGCCGATGACCCTCGGCCAGGAATTCCGCGCCTTCGCCACCACCCTCGGTGAAGACTTGGCCCGCCTGAAAACCCTGGCGCCAGAGCTGCTGACCGAAGTGAACCTGGGCGGTACCGCCATCGGTACCGGCATCAACGCCGACCCGCGTTACCAGGCCCTGGCCGTACAACGCCTGGCCGTTATCAGCGGCCAGCCAGTGGTCCCGGCTGCCGACCTGATCGAAGCCACCTCCGACATGGGCGCCTTCGTGCTGTTCTCCGGCATGCTCAAGCGTACCGCCGTGAAGCTGTCGAAGATCTGCAACGACCTGCGCCTGCTGTCCAGCGGCCCACGCACCGGCATCAACGAGATCAACCTGCCGGCGCGCCAGCCAGGCAGCTCGATCATGCCCGGCAAGGTCAACCCGGTGATCCCGGAAGCCGTGAACCAGGTTGCGTTCCAAGTCATCGGTAACGACCTGGCCCTGACCATGGCGGCCGAAGGCGGCCAGCTGCAGTTGAACGTGATGGAGCCACTGATCGCCTTCAAGATCTTCGACTCGATCCGCCTGCTGCAGCGCGCCATGGACATGCTGCGCGAACACTGCATCGTCGGCATCACCGCCAACGAAGCCCGCTGCCGCGAACTGGTGGAACACTCCATCGGCCTGGTCACCGCGCTGAACCCGTACATCGGCTATGAAAACGCCACCCGCATCGCACGTATCGCCCTCGAAAGCGGCCGCGGCGTGCTGGAACTGGTGCGCGAAGAAGGCTTGCTCGACGACGCCATGCTCGACGACATCCTGCGACCCGAAAACATGATTGCCCCACGCTTGGTCCCGTTGAAGGCCTAAGTGTTTGTTGCACCGCTCACCAGGTTGAGGGACTAGACACCTCTCACCTTTTGAGGGCCTGAAGGCTCGTTCTTCAGGCCCTTTTTTTTTGCCTCAAGGTTGTGAAATGACGCCCATAAAAAATCCAATATCGCCCTGCAAACCCTCCTTGCCTGTAACAGCGTGGCTGAAACCTTTAATCAGCCCGAGCAGACGGATCACGTTCGCCTAGGTATAGTGCCGCCCCTCTTCGCGCCTGCGGCCGTCGGTAACGAGGCCCGGATACACGCGATAGCGCATGAATAACAACACCCGCAAAAGGATTGGGGTCGAACCGTCGCGCACTGCCTGGTGCTATGCGAAGGGTAGGACCGTCCTGCGTTTGCCATTAGAAAAATCAGCGAGGAACACTCCATGCTCGAAGTCATCAACGACTTCCTCTCAGGGAAAGTACTGATCGTGCTCATTGTCGGGCTCGGCGGTTATTTCACGATCCGCTCGCGTTTCGTTCAATTGCGTCACTTTTTCCACATGTTTTCGGTGTTTCGCGACAGCCTGAAAAACAGCTCCGACCAACTCAGCTCGTTCCAGGCGCTGATGCTCAGCCTGGCCGGCCGCGTCGGTGCCGGTAACATCGCGGGTGTCGGCATTGCCGTGACCCTGGGTGGCCCGGGTGCCGTGTTCTGGATGTGGGTCACCGCGCTGGTGGGCATGTCTTCGAGCTTTATCGAGTGCTCCCTCGGCCAGTTGTACAAACGCACTGACGCGGAAGGCACCTACCGTGGCGGCCCGGCCTATTACATCCAGCACGGTTTGCAGAAGCGCTGGCTGGGTATGGTCATGGCGTTCCTGCTGCTGGTGACCTTCGGCTTTGCCTTCAACGGCCTGCAAGCCCATGCCGTGACCCACTCGCTGAACAATGCTTTCGGCCTCGACACCACCTACACCGGCCTGGCCCTGGCGGCATTGCTGGGCCTGGTATTCATCGGCGGGATCAAGCGCATCGCTTCGATCGCCGACCTGCTGGTGCCGGTCAAGACCCTGATCTACATCGCCGTGACCCTCTATGTGATCGTGCTGCAATTCGACCACGTACCGGCCATGCTCGCGACCATCGTCAAAAGCGCCTTCGGCCTGGACCAAGCCTTCGGTGGCCTGGTGGGCAGCGCGATCATCATGGGTGTGAAACGCGGCGTGTTCGCCAACGAAGCCGGTCTGGGCAGTGCGCCTAACGTAGCGGCCGTCGCTTCGGTAGAACACCCGATCGCCCAAGGCGTGGTCCAGGCGTTCAGCGTGTTCCTCGACACCTTCGTGATCTGCACCTGCACCGCGTTGCTGATCCTGCTCTCCGGCTTCTACACCCCAGGCTTTGAAGGCGACGGCATTGCCCTGACCCAGAACTCCCTGGCTGCCGTAGTGGGTGACTGGGGCCGCATGTTTATCTCGGTGGCCCTGGCGTTGTTCGTGTTCACCTCGATCATGTACAACTACTACCTGGGCGAGAGCAACCTGCGCTTCCTGGTGGGCAACAACCGCAAGGTGCTGATGGGCTATCGCGCGCTGGTGCTGGTGCTGATTTTCTGGGGTTCGATCGAGAACCTGAGCACCGTGTTCGCCTTCGCCGACATCACCATGACCATGCTGGCGTTCGTCAACCTGTTCGCCCTGGCGTTCCTGTTCAAGATTGCCATGCGCATCCTGAACGACTACGACAACCAGCGCGCGGCAGGCATCAAGACCCCGGTGTTCGACTCCAGCCAGTTCCCTGACCTGGACCTGGACCGCAAGGCCTGGCCGGCCAATCCGGTAAAACCGCAAGCGGCCCCAGCGGCTGAACTGAACGCTCAAGTGCAACGCTGAGCGTAGACAGATGACACGCCGCCTGGCCTTGGGCATGCTCTGGGCCCGGCGGCGTTTTTCGTTCAGGAGATTCTTTGATGCAACCAGCTAACAACATCATGGTGCTCTACACCGGTGGCACCATTGGCATGCAGGCCAGCGCCAATGGCCTGGCCCCCGCCTCCGGTTTTGAAGCGCGCATGCGCGAACAGCTCGCCAACGTCTCAGTACCCGCCTGGCGCTTC
The DNA here is from genome assembly GCF_012030485.1 of Pseudomonas sp. B14(2022). NCBI lineage: Bacteria > Pseudomonadati > Pseudomonadota > Gammaproteobacteria > Pseudomonadales > Pseudomonadaceae > Pseudomonas > Pseudomonas sp. B14(2022). The sequence goes on along the minus strand of NZ_JAAUVM010000009.1, from coordinate 144,107 downwards.
CGGGAAATGTCCCCGTTGATCGACAGCGCCAACATGACCCCCGCCTATTGGCAGCGCCTGCGCAGCGCCGTGGTCGAGGCCGTTGACGAGGGTTGCGACGCGGTGCTGATCCTGCACGGCACCGACACCCTGGCCTACAGCGCGGCAGCCATGAGCTTCCAATTGCTGGGCTTGCCGGCACCGGTGGTGTTCACTGGCTCGATGTTGCCGGCCGGCGTACCCGACAGCGATGCCTGGGAAAACGTCAGCGGTGCCCTGCTGGCGTTGGGCGAAGGCCTGGCACCCGGCGTGCACCTGTTCTTCCACGGCGCGCTGATGGCACCGACCCGCTGCGCGAAGATCCGCAGCTTTGGTCGTCATCCGTTTGCCGCGTTGCAGCGCAACGGCGGTGTGGCCAAGGCCGAAGCGCTTCCCGCCGCCCTGGATTACCGCCAGTCCAAGGCCCTGGCCAATGTCGGCGTGTTGCCGCTGGTCCCGGGCATCGGCGCAGCGCAACTGGATGCACTGGTCGACAGCGGCATCCAGGCGCTGGTGCTGGAATGCTTCGGCAGTGGCACCGGGCCCAGCGACAACCCTGCGTTTCTCGCCAGCCTCAAGCGAGCAGAAGAAAACGGCATCGTGGTCGTGGCAATCACCCAATGCCATGAAGGTGGCGTGGAGCTGGATGTGTACGAAGCCGGCAGCCGCTTGCGCAGCGTGGGCGTGCTGTCCGGTGGCGGCATGACCCGGGAAGCCGCGTTCGGCAAGCTCAATGCCTTGATCGGTGCGGGCCTGCCCAACGCCGAGATTCGCCGCCTGGTCGAACTGGACCTGTGTGAAGAGCTGCGTTGAGATTCGATACATAGTCACTCTCGCCAGCGACCTGTCGGTGCCTAGCATGGAAAACCCGAGCCTCTGCCTCGGGTTGTTTCCATCAACCGGCACGACAGGAACCCCTCATGACCTCTGCAACCCCCACCGCCCAGAAACAGCTCAAGAACAATGACCCGACACTGGAGCTGATTGCTCAATTCTACGCAGGGCCTTCCTTCAGAGAGGCCGCCACCGAATTATTGCGTCAGGCGCTGAATGAGCAATACGCAACCCTGAACATCGACCCGGGCAGCACCTTGATGGGCGTGCCGACCTGGCACCTCCTCGACGACCAGATCGTTGCCGGGCCGCCCGAGTATCACGCACTCAGTGACCTGCTGGTCCGCCAGGCGGTACTGGCGATACCGACGCTGTGCATCGAGGGAGAGCACTTTCTCACACGGTACCCGCTCACCGATCCGCCTGTGCATTTGCCCGTGCGCACGACCGATGTTGCGAAAATCCTCAACACCAGAGCCCCGGTCATGCTCTGCGCTTTCCAGGAGCACCTGGTCAAATTCTGGAACGATAGCAACGCCAAAGGCCCGCGCTGGCAGGAACTGTCCAACACCCTGCGTAATGGCTGGAACGTCCAGGAAGTTGAAGCATGGGACGAAACCGACTGCGCCCTGGCACGCCGACTGTTTCACCTGCCCGAACGCGCCACTCGACAAATCGATGATCCCTATGCGAGCAAAGCCTGCATGATCGAAATCGAACAGACGGACGGCACGCAGAGCAAGGGATTCAAAGCGTTGCAGATCGCGTTACTGTCGGGCCGGCATCAGGAACGCACGATCATCCTCAGCTACTCACTGCTCAAGGGCTACGAGAAATTCGACTCTCTGGAGCAATTGGGCAAATCGCTGCCGGACCATCTCGGACCACAGGCAAACCGCCCTTCACTCAACTGGCGCTTGTTCGAGCCCGAAGGCAATTTTTTTGATCATCTGGCCTGCGCCTACATCGCTCAGCAAGTTGACGCTGTCGGCGCCATGAGTTTTTCAGAACTGCGCGAAGACAGTCCGAGCAAGGTCAACAACGCTTTGAATTCAACCCCGGGACCGGACACTGCGCCCGCACAAAAAGGGCCCGGGCTTGAATGGTATCGCGACGCCTTGCCCGATTGGCTGAGCAGCGCCTCGACCAGTGACCTCAACCGCTACGCACGTCTGCTCAAGGACCTGGCGGCGCTTAACAGCGCGCATGCCGGCGCGTCCTACCTGGAAGACATCCCCGGCATCGAGAAGTACGCCCTTGACCAAATCAAGGATCAGATTCTCCTGGACCACCCAACCGCCGGGCACCTGTCTTTTGAAAAAATCCTCGTGCGCGTCAAGAGCCTGGAAACCTGGGGTTCCTTCATTGTTCCGGGCGTCTACAACACAACCACCTTCACACTCGTGGAGCTGGCCCTGCAGAACCTGATTGCGCTGCCCCTGGGCAACAAAACGATTGAGCTTGATAACGCAGTGGCACTGCCCGAATGGATGACCGTCGACTACGTGGAGAACGTTATTCAGCAGGTCAATATCGGCAAGACCTACCCCGAGCTGATCAACACTAAATTGCTGGACCTGCGCCAGGAGTCCGCGCGCCGCAAAGCGCTGTACACCCAACACATGCGCATCCAACTGCCGCTGATGGCGCTGCAGAGCAAGCTTCGTCAGCAGGACGGGATTAATGAACTGGGATACCGCTACATCGCCGCGCTGATGGAACTCGACACCCATGAGCACAACGTGGATGGCCAGGCTATTGTCATGCGCCAATTGGCCTTTGCCCCTAAACGGCGCAGTGCAGGGACCTACGACGAGGTGGCCAACATGTATGTCATCGGCCCGTCCGATCCTGCCGCCGGTCCCTGCCTGCTCTACCGCCCATTGTTCAACCCGCCGCTGGTTCAATACGCCTCGCCTGCCAACCTGATCTACGCCGTGACGCAGTCGCCCGAATTGCGCAACTCGGTACTGGCCTGGCTGCCCGACGCTGTGCGCGAAGACTACGCCAACTACGTATTCCCAGGGGACCTGCCCTCTCCCTGGGCCGTTGCGGACTATCTGGTGGAGCCTGACAAACTGTGGACCCTGAGCGGCCCGATGGTGCTGGGCAACGCCGTGCTGAACGATGACCTGCTCGCCACGCTGTTCACTGCCAACGCCCAGGCATTAGTGACCCTGGCCGATCGCCAGTCGGTCTCCAACGCCGAAAGCCGCTGGGCAACGCTCAAGCAGGCTGGCTGGAACCTGCTCAATGCAGTGCTGCCCTTCCTCAGCCCGACCCTGGGCACCGCCTTGTGGATCTGGCAGGTTCTCGATCAACTGCAACAGTTCGTCGATGCCGAACAGCAACAGGACAAACCCGCGCAATGGGCTGCCATCACCGACGTCCTGCTCAATCTGGGCCTGGCGATCACCCTGCATATCGCCACACGGCATCAGCACACCGGCAAAGCGCTCGCCGCCCAGCGTGAGCCAGAACCGCCGGCTGAAAAAACCGTCGCTAAGGCGATCGTCGTCAAGCAGTTGGCCGACAACGCATCATCCAACCTGCCTGCCGACACTATTTCCCCGCTGAACATCAGTGGCGCGGTCAACCGCCGCACCGAACAACTACGCGCCCTGCTGGAGAGCTTCAAGGTCGAAAAACCCGCGACGCTGAGTAGCCCCATCACCAAGGCAGGTACTCACCAACACCTCTACCGTTCAGGCCAGAAATACTACGTACCCGTCGGCCAACGCTGGTTCGAGGTATCAGCGCAACCGGACGAGCCAGTGTTCATCATTGATCCAACTAAATCAGAACGTATCGGCCCGGCCCTGATCCACAATGCTCTAGGCCAATGGTTTATCGACAGTCGCCTGCGCCTGCGTGGCGGTGGCCCCAAACGCGCGATCAGACGCGCCAGCCTGCAGGCCACGGAAACTGCCAAGCAGTTGCGCGAAAAACTGCAAGCGTTTGAGAACTCAAAAAAAACGTTGTCACTGGACCTGCAACGAGCCCGCACGGAAATGACCGAAGCGCTCGAGACCTCGGCCGACGAGCAACGCCAGCACTATCTGCAAAAACTCGCCACCCAGCATTCGGACTATGAAACCGCCCTGCAACAACTCAAGCAACTGCACGTGTTTGATCCCATCCCAGACTATCAGCCCAGGGCCATCGCCTATTTGAATGCACAACTGGAATTATCCGAAGTGGGTATCAAGGAGGTCCAAAGCACATTCACTCCAGCCTTTCGCAAGGTACTGGAGCAGATCGAACGCCAGGCCCGCGCCCCTCAGGAACGGCATATCGAAGATGCGCGACAACTCACCAGGTTGAATCAGGACATGATCGAGCGCCTGGATTACGTGCACTCACGCTTTGAACAACTACGCCAACTGTCCTCCGAGGGCTTGCACCAGATCCAGCTGCGGAAAAAGCGAATGCCTTCCTACAGCAGTGATGACCTCAAGGCCTTGCAGGTGACCATGTCGCGCAACCTGTGCCTGGATGAAGCCTCTGTTGATAGCGCGCCTGAGGCCTGGGCCGCATTGGACAAGATCGTCGATACCGCTGACATTGCGGTCCAGGCCCTGCGCGATACCTTGTTTGAGCGCAGCGAAGCACGTCTGGATGAACGTATTGAAGCGCTGGGCAGCCTGATCGAACAATTCGCGGTCATCAATGAACGTCTGGAGGACCTGCCACAAGACTTCGCCGACGCCGTCGTTCCCGAACAGCTGGAATCCCTACGTCAGAAAATGCGCGCCTACTCCCAGGATGCGCAGCAGCAACTGACGCTGTTGCATGTCGACCGCGACGCCCTCAGGAGCCGACCCACACCGCCACCCACACCGCCCAGGGCGCAGAAAAAATTCATCAATACCCGCTACAACGGCGTATTGATCGGCGAGCCGCGAATGACCTCCGTCGGGCTTGAGACCGATCTGGTGGATATCAAGTCGCCCATCACTCAACAAATCATCGCGACCTACCACAAAAAAGATCAGGGGTTGTGGGTCCAGCGCGTTACCACGCCACCGCCATCGCATCCTGCGACACCGCAGATCCAGACAGTCCTTGATAAGGCCCAGGTCTTTCTCGACGGCCTGACGGCGTTCAAGGAGCGTGCCGACGAGCAGGCGAAAAAGACGGCGCGTACCGCCATCGGTATCGAGTACCTGTATCACCAGCACGCCCTGGTGCTGGAAGAAACCGGCCAGGCCATAGAACAAGCCTTGTCACGACCGCAACTCGGCACTCAACAGCAGCGCTCTGCGGCCATCCTCAGCCGAAAACTCAAGGAGGCCGCGGCCGAACTCTACCAAGACGCCGCCCAGCACATACGGCGCATGATCAAGGAACGGCCACCCACTATTGCCGGCGTGGAATGGCTCCAGCAGCGCCGCGAAATCACCCTGAAGAAAACCAAGAGTCGACAGCGGCTCAAGAGCGCCAGACCGAACTACCTGGATGAGTACACCATCACGGACCGTGTTACCCATGACGTACTCTGGTATGCCCACTTTCACTATTCGACGTCCTGGACGCAATCCAAGGCGTTCATCAAGGCCCGCTTGAAAACACCCGCTCAGCGCAACCAGGGCCTGACTACCGATACCCCCAACGGCTTGGACTCGCAGGAACTGATTGACTACTACCGTAGCGAAATCAACTTGGAACAGGCACGCCGACTATTCTTCGGCCTCTGATCAACGGGTGCCTGCGGCATGGGAATTGCTCCCTCCAAGCAATTTTTGCAGGGATCCGCCCTATGCTGCACTCACACCTGACCACCTTGAACGCTGTTTCGCTGGTGCTCGAGACGTTCAACACCGAAGGCATAAGCCATGAGGTGCTGCTGGCCGGCAGCGGCATCGAGGTTGTAGACCTGCACCAACCCGATACACGGATCACCACGCGCCAGGAGATGCAGGTCTGCGCAAATGCAGTAGCCCTGCGCCAGGACCTCGGCCTGGAACTGGGGCAACGCATGCACGTGTCGGCCTACGGCATACTGGGCTATGCGCTGCTGACCAGTGCCACCTTCGGTGACGCTTTGCGCTTGGCACTGCGCTATCCGGCACTGCTGGGAACACTTTTCGAGTTGAACCTTGAGGAAGATGGCCAGCGGGTCTGGTTCAACGCCTGCGATTATCGGGAGGATCCGGCGCTGGCGGCATTCAATATCGAGTTGTGCCTGGCGTCGCTCAAGGTGATCTGCGACGACTTGCTCGGCCATCCGTTGCCGTTGCTGGGGGCTCGTTTCGATTACCCGGCGCCCGCCTACAGCGCTCGCTATGGCGAACGCTTCGCCTGCCCGTTGCAGTTCCAGGCGGGTAGCAATGCTTTTGCCTTCGACCGTCAGTGGCTCGATCAGCCGTTGCCCCTGGCCGATGCAATCACCCATCGCGCCATGGCTGAGCGCTGCCGCAAGCAAAACACCGAGTTCACTGGGCGCCAGGCATGGTTGGGCCGCGTACGTCACCTGCTTGCCACGCAACTGCATGCCGCACCGGGGCTGGACAGGCTCGCCGAGCAGTTGAAGTGCTCGCCACGCACCTTGCGCCGCCACCTGCATGATCTGGGCAGCAGTTATCAGGAACTGCTCGATGAGCTGCGCTTCGAGCAGGCCAAGCAGTGGCTGGCCGACGATGCGATGCCGATCCACTGCATTGCCGAGCAACTGGGTTTCAGTGAAACCGCGAGTTTCCGGCATGCCTTCGTGCGCTGGAGCGGCGTCGCGCCGAGTCAGTTCCGGCCATAAGCCCCGGCGGGCGAATAACGGACAGTGCCGTTGGCCATATTTATCCCGTTTTGGCCGCTCCTGCCGTTCTCTTGTCGCACCGACGAGGCAACACTGCAAGGCACCTTCCTGAGTCTTCGAGAACAACAACATGCTGACGATCTACTCGGACGATCACCATCTGCACCATGGCCGTTGCGAATTGATGGACGGGCAATTGATGCCCTGTTTCGAAATGCCCTCCCGCGCCGACCACGTGTTGCAACGGGTGAAAGACCGCCAACTGGGGCCGGTGCGCGCACCTCACGATTTCGGCCTGCCCCCCTTGGCACGCGTTCACTCCCCGGCCTATCTGGACTTCTTCAAAGGCGCCTGGGAACGCTGGACCGTCTTCGGCCAGGAAGGCGACCTGCTGCCCTACACCTGGCCCGCCCGGACCTTGCGCCGGGTATTGCCCACCAGCCTGCATGGCCAACTGGGTTACTACAGCTTCGACGGCGGCGCGCCCATCACCGCCGGTACCTGGCAGGCGGCCTACAGCGCAGCGCAGGTGGCGCTGACCGCGCAGCAGGCGATCCAGGCCGGTGCGCCGGCGGCGTTTGCCCTGTGCCGCCCGCCGGGACACCACGCCGCCAGCGACCTGATGGGCGGTTACTGCTACCTCAACAATGCAGCCATCGCCGCCCAGGCCTTTCTCGATCAGGGCTATAAAAAAGTCGCGATCCTCGATGTGGATTACCACCACGGTAATGGCACCCAATCGATTTTCTATGAGCGTAGCGATGTGCTGTTCACCTCGATCCACGGGCATCCGGAAGCCGAGTTTCCGTTTTTTCTCGGCTATGCCGATGAGCTCGGCGACGGGGCCGGAGAGGGTTTCAACTTCAACTATCCGTTGCCGGCCGGTTCGGGCTGGGACACCTGGAGCGCCGCACTGGAACAGGCTTGCCAGGCCATTGAGGGCTACGGCGCCGACGTGATTGTGGTGTCCCTGGGCGTCGATACTTTCAAGGACGACCCCATCTCGCAGTTCAAACTCGACAGCCCGGATTATCTGGCGATGGGCGCGCGCATTGCCCGCCTGGGCCGGCCGACGCTGTTCGTGATGGAAGGCGGCTACGCGGTAGAAGAAATCGGCATCAATGCCGTCAACGTTCTCGAAGGTTTTGAAGGGGCAGTCGAATGAATCTGTTCAAGTCGCTTGTGCTCTGCGCCGCCGTATTAAGCACCGCCGCGCACGCTGAAGAAAAAACCCTGCGGGTCTACAACTGGTTCGACTACATCACTCCCAAGGCTCTGGAAGACTTCAAGGCTCGGAACCCGGCAATCAAACTGGTCTACGACATCTTCGACACCAATGAAGCCCTGGAAGCCAAGCTGCTCGCCGGCAATTCCGGCTATGACGTGGTGGTGCCGTCCAATGTGTTCCTGGCCAAGCAGATCGAGGCCGGCGTGTTCCAGCCGCTGGATCGCAGCCAGCTGCCGAACTGGAACCACCTCGATCCCAAGTTGATGAAGCTGATCGAAGCCAACGACCCCGGCAATAAATTTGCCGTGCCCTACATGTACGGCACCATCCTGATCGGCTTCAACCCCGACAAGGTCAAGGCCGCATTGGGCGCCGATGCACCGGTGGACAGCTGGGACCTGATCTTCAAGGAAGAGAACATCAGCAAGCTCAAGCAATGCGGCGTGGCGCTGCTGGATTCACCCTCGGAGATCCTGCCGCTGGCCTTGCAGCACCTGGGCCTGGACCCCAACAGCAGCAACCCCAAGGACTATGAAAAAGCCGAAGCGTTGCTGATGAAAATCCGCCCGTACATCACCTACTTCCACTCCTCCAAATACATGGCCGATATCGCCAACGGCGACATCTGCGTCGCCGTCGGCTACTCCGGCAGCTTCTCCCAGGCCGCCAACCGCGCCAAGGATGCCAAGAACGGCGTGATCGTCGATATGCGCCTGCCCAAGGAAGGCGCACCGATCTGGTTCGACATGCTGGCCATTCCCAAGGGCGCGAAGAACCCGCAGGACGCCTACACCTTCATCAACTACCTGCTGCAACCGCAAGTCATTGCGCCCATCAGTGATTTCGTCGGCTACCCCAACCCGAACAAAGACGCGACCGAGCAGGTGGACCCCGCGATCCGCAACAACCCCAACCTGTACCCAACCGAGGCGGCGATGGCCACGCTCTATACCTTGAAACCCTTGGGACGCGATGCCGAACGCGCCAGGACGCGCGTCTGGACCAAGATCAAGTCCGGGACCTGATCGGCATGTTCAGCGCAGTGTGGACGAGTGCGCACCCGCCGCCGCGCACTCGCTGACTCTGCCGCTGGCCCGCTGCTTGTTTTCCCAACACTGATGGTCAACCGAAGTGCCAGGCCCTGCGCAACGTTGCCAGGGCCTCGGCGACGGCCGCTTCGGGTACGGCAGCAAAGCCCAGCACCAGGCCGGCGCGCTGGTCTTCCGGGGGGGTGGATTGCGCCAGCCAGTAACTGCTTAACCCATTGATTTCGACGTCCACGGCACGGGCCTGCTCAAGCAGCTGTTGCTCGCGGGCCAGGCTGTCCACGCGCACGGTCATGTGCAGCCCTGCGGCAATGACGGGCAACTCGCCGACACCCGGCAAACCGCGCGGCCACCCGGCGAGCAAGGCATTGCGCCGGCTCAATGCCGCACGCCGCATCCGACGGATATGCCGCTGGAAGTGTCCGGCCGCCATGAATTCGGCCATCACGGCTTGGGTGCTGACTTCCGAGTGGCGCATATCCACCGCACGGCGCCGCGAGAAGGCATCGACCAGGCCAGGCGGCAACACCAGATAGCCCAGGCGCAAGGCCGGGAACGCGACTTTGCCGAAGGTGCCGACGTAGAGCACACGCCCACTGCGGTCCAGCGCGGCCAGGGGCGCCAGCGGTGCGCCGCTGTAGCGGTATTCGCCGTCATAGTCGTCCTCCACGATCCAACCGCCGGTGCGCTCGGCCCAGGCCAGCAACTCCAGACGCCGCGCCAGGCTCATCACCACGCCCAGGGGGTATTGGTGGGAGGGCGTGACATAGGCCAGGCGGCAATTGACTAAGGTATTCAGGACCTGACAATCGATGCCGTCGCTGTCCACCGGCACGCCCTGCAGATTGGCACCGGCCAAGGCGAATGCGTGGCCTGCGGCGCGATAGCCCGGGTTTTCCACTGCCACCCCGTCACCTGGCTCTACCAGCAACTGTGCACAAAGGCTGATTGCCTGCTGTGCGCCGCTGGTGATCACTATTTGCTCAGCCGTGCACTGCATGCCCCGCGAACTGCGCAGGTACGCCGCGATCAACCCGCGCAGCCGCGCATCGCCTGCCGGGTCGCCGTAGCACAATTGCTCCATGTCGGGTTTGCGCCAGAACGCCCCATTGAGCTTGGCCCAGACCTCAAACGGGAACAGATCGAAAGCCGGCACGCCCACGCGAAACGCCTTGGGCGGACCCGCTGGCGGTTGTGGCAAATGGTTATTTCGCACGCGCCCCAAGGCCGACCTGTGGATAACTTCGCCAGCGAGATCTTCCGGTAAGTCGGCCCATTTTGTGGATAAGGCTGGGGATAAGCCTGTTGATAACCCTGTGGACACTTTTGTGGATAGTTTTTTCGGGCTGGGCAGTTGGGCGACATAGGTACCGTCACCCACGCGGCCTTCGATAAACCCTTCGGCGTACAGCTGATCGTAGGCGCGCACCACACTGTTACGGGAAATCGCCAGGGCCGCCGCCAAGTCACGGCTGGCGGGCAAGCGCGTACCGCTGACCAGGCGGCCATCCAGCACACGCTGGCGTAAGGCTTCATAGAGTTGGCGTGTCAGGCCTTGCCGCCGATCCAACTCAATACCGGCAGGGTTGAACGACAGCGGCGGCTCTACGGAAGGCATCGAATTGGACCTATTAAATTGACGTTAGATGGCTCTTACAACGAACCATTAGCCTGCCTAGGATGCAGGCATTCGCCAAGGAAAATATTCATGTACACACCTCGTGCCTTTGCCCTCGAAGACTTGCCCGAGATACAGCAACTGATCCAGCACACACGCCTGGCGCAGTTGGTGACCTTGGGTGAGCAAGGCCTGCGGGCCAGCCACTTGCCGCTGCTGCTCAATCCCGATGAAGGCCCCAATGGCACGCTGTACGGGCACCTGGCCAAGGCCAATCCGCAGTGGCGCGACCTGCAAAACGGCAGCGAAGCGTTGGTGATCTTTACCGGCGCCGAGGCCTACGTCAGTCCGGCGTTTTACCCGGCCAAGGCTGAGCACGGCAAAGTGGTGCCCACCTGGAATTACATCGCGGTGCATGCCTATGGCAAGGCCGAGGTATTTACCGATGCCGAACGTTTGCTCGGCGTGGTCAGCGCCCTCACCGACCGCCATGAAGGCAACCGCGCACAACCGTGGAAAGTCAGCGACGCCCCGGCCGACTACATTGACGGCATGCTCAAGGCCATCGTCGGCTTCAGCCTGCCGATCGAGCGCCTGATCGGCAAACGCAAGCTCAGCCAGAACCGCAGCGCGGCGGACATCGCCGGTGTGCGCGACGGGCTGGCCGCCAGCGCCGATATACGCGACCAGACCCTCGCGCGCTTTATTCCCCAAGGAGTTTCAGAATGAGCCAGATCGACATCCGCCAGGTCACCGCGGCCGACCACGCCGCCTGGCTGCCGCTGTGGCAGGCGTACTTGACGTTCTACAACACCGAACTGCCGGACGCCGTCAGCCAGAGCACCTGGCAGCGCCTGATCGATCCCAATGAGCCGACCCACTCCGCGTTGGCCTGGCAGGATGGCAAGGCGGTGGGCATGGTCAATTTCATCTACCACCGTTCCAACTGGAGCATCGAAAACTCCTGCTACCTGCAGGACCTGCTGGTGGACCCGGCTCAGCGCGGCACCGGTGTCGGCCGTAAACTGATCGAGTTCGTCTACGCCACTGCCAAGGCCGACGGCTGCTGCAAGGTCCACTGGCTGACCCACGAGACCAACGCCACCGCGATCCAACTCTACGAGCGCATCGCCGAACGCCCTGGCTTCATTCAATTTCGCAAAGGTCTTTAAGGAGCGCAGCATGTCTACTTCCCTCGCCGACTGGAAAGGCGCCCCGGCGCCCACCGCGCAACTGCTCGAAGGGCGCTTTATCCGCCTGGAAAAACTCGACCCGGCGCGCCACGCCGATCAATTGTGGCAAGCCCTCGAAGGCCCCGGTGCCGACCCCAAGTTGTGGGACTACCTGCCTTACGGCCCGTTTGCCGAGCGCGCCGCGTTCGATGCGTGGTTGAACAACCATGCGGCGAATAGCGATCCGTATTTCTTCAGCGTGGTCGACCGTGCGTCCGGCCAGGTGCAGGGCATCCTCAGCCTGATGTCCATCGTCCCGGCCCAGGGCCGTATCGAAATCGGCCATGTCACCTTCGGCGCGCCGATGCAGCGCTCACCCAAAAGCACCGAGGCGGTGTACCTCTTGGCCAAATACGCGTTCGAGCAGGGCTACCGACGCCTGGAGTGGAAGTGCAACAACGGCAACGCCCGCTCCAAATATGCGGCTGAGCGGTTGGGGTTCAGTTTTGAAGGGGTGTTTCGCCAGCATATGGTGGTGAAGGGGCAGAACCGGGATACGGCCTGGTATTCGATTCTGGATTCGGAATGGCCGACGGTGGGCGCGGGGTTTGAGGCGTGGTTGTCCGAGGCGAACCAGGCAGGTTCCGGGCAGTTGAAGGGCCTGGCGGAGTGTCGCCGCCAGGCGCTTTAAGGCTTAGACCAGCTTCTGGGCCAGCACCGCAATGTGCTCCGGCCCGATCCCGCAGCAACCGCCCAAGTGGCTGGCACCACGCTTTTGCCAGTCCGCGGCCCACTGCAGGTAGCCCGGTGGGTCGAGATCCTCGCGCAAGGGGTCCAGGCCGTCGTTGGCCGTGGCTTCCTTGGGCTGTGGCGGGAAGGCGTTGGCGTAGGCGCCGATCTGAATCGCCACGCCCAGCCGCTCGAAGGTTTGGCGCGCGGCATCGATCGCCGCGCCGATCACTTCCGGCTGGCTGCAATTGAACAACAACACTTGCACGCCCAGCTGCGCCGCCGCTTCGGCCGCGTCCGCCACCGGTTCGCCGGAACGCAGGCGCGGTACATCGTCGGTGTCTTCATCTTTCAAGGTAAACGACAGCCAGAACGGCTTGCCATCCTTCGGCAGGCCCGCATGAATCGCCCGCGCTTCGACGATTGAGCTCTGGGTCTCCGCCAGCCACAGATCGACATGGGGTGCCAGGCCCTGCACCAGCGGTGTCAGCAATTCAGACACGCGCTGCGGCTCGAACAGGTCGGGACGATACGAACCAAACAACGGCGGCAACGAGCCGGCCACACGCACGGCTTTGCCCGAAGCCTGCACCGCCCTTCTGGCCAATTCACCCGCCAGTGCCGCCAGGGCCTGGCCTTCGGCAGCAAACCGCGCCTCACCGATATGAAACGGCACCACCGCGTAGCTGTTGCTGGTAATCACGTTGGCGCCGCTGTCGATATAGGCCGCATGCACCGCCTCCACCGCCTGCGGTGCTTCGCTCAAGGCCAGCGCCGACCACTCCGGCTGCCTGAAGGGCGCACCGCGTCGTTGCAGTTCACGGCCCATGCCGCCGTCCAGAATTACTGTGCTTACTGCGCCCATATGCTTTTTACTCATAAGCTTATGAAAATAACTCACTATGAGAGTCGTTCTTATAACTATTTAATACGTTCAATTCGGTTCATAACAACTCTTTTTTATTCAGGTGCCCACTTTGAAACTTAAACCGCTATTGGCCTTGGGCCTGACGATGCTTGCTGCCTCCACCCAAGCCTTTGGCGGCGCGACCCTGGACCGGATTGAGAAGAAGAAAGAACTGGTGGGCGTGCTGATGGAAAGCTACCCGCCGTTCTCGTTCCTCAACGACCAAAACCAACTCGACGGCTTCGATGTCGATGTGGCCAAGGCCGTCGCGCAAAAGCTCGGTGTGAAACTGCGTCTGGAAACGCCGTCGTGGGACGTGATCGCCGCTGGCCGCTGGAGCGGTCGCTACGACATCTGCATCTGCTCCATGACCCCGAGCAAGGCCCGCGCCGAGGTGTTTGATTTCCCGGTGGAGTACTACGCCTCCCCCGCCGTAATCGTGGTCAATGCCAAAGATGACAGCATCCATGGCGCCAAGGACCTGAGCGGTAAAAAGGTCGGGCTCACCAGCGCCTCCAGCTACGAAAGCTATCTGAACAAGAACCTGGTGATCGAAGGCGCCGAAGACACTCAACTGCAGTACCCGTTCGAGGACGTGCAGATCGCCCCGTACGACACCGATAACGTCGCCTTCCAGGACCTCGGCCTGGGCGCCGGTGTGCGCCTGGATGCAATCCTCACCAACCTGGTCACCGCCCAGCCGCGCCTGAACGAAGACAAACGCTTCAAGCTCGCCGGCGCGCCGCTGTACGCCGAACCCAATTCGGTCGCCATCGAAAAAGGCGACGCTCAGTGGGACGCCAAGGTGCGTGAGGTGTTTGCCCAGTTGAAACAGGACGGCACCCTGAGCAAACTGTCGCAAAAATGGATCGGTGCCGATATCAGCCAATGAGTGTTCCTCCAAAACCTGCGCGCGCCCTGCTGGGCTTTCGCACGCGGCTTTACCTGACCTGGGCGGCCCTGTTCGCCCTGTTTGCCAGTTTCTTCCTGAGCTTTGACCTGAAGTTCTCGATCATCCTCGACAAGCTGCCCAACCTGGTTGGCCTGCACCTGGCCCCCAATGGCTTCCTGCAAGGCGCAGCGCTGACGCTGTTCCTGTGCCTGTGTTCGATTGCCGCTTCGTCGGTGCTGGGCTTTGTCACTGCGCTCGGGCGCTTGTCCAAGAGTGCCGTGGCCTTTGGCATAGCCAGCTTTTACGCGTCGTTTTTCCGTGGCACGCCGTTGCTGATCCAGATCCTGCTGATCTACCTCGGCCTGCCGCAGCTGGGCCTGGTGCCGGGTGCCATCGTCGCGGGGATCATCGCGCTGTCGCTGAACTACGGCGCTTACCTGAGCGAAATCTTCCGCGCCGGTATCCTGGGCGTCCCTCATGGGCAACGGGAAGCCGCGCTGGCCCTTGGCATGCGCGACAGCGCGATCTTCTGGCACGTCACCCTGCCCCAGGCCATGCGCACCATCATCCCGCCGGCGACCAACCAGTTCATCTCCATGCTCAAGGACTCGTCACTGATCTCGGTGATGGGCGTGTGGGAAGTGATGTTCCTGGCGCAATCCTACGGGCGCTCCAGTTATCGCTACATCGAGATGCTCAGCACCGCGGCAATCATCTATTGGATCATGTCCCTCGGGCTGGAACTGATCCAGGCGCGGATGGAACGCCATTTTGGCAAGGGGTATGTAAAGCGAGGGTGAGGTCAGTAAAGTAACCATCGACCGCAACCTTACGGTGCCAATCCTGCTGCATTCTTTTTCGCATCAGGCTAGAGACATCTCCCGCAAACGAGCACTGCCTGGCCTGACAGTTATCCTCCGAGTGCCCCGCTAAATTCCCCGCCTCATACATCAAGAGGTGGGTTTACATGCCGCTCATTCAGAAACAACTCGTACTCGCCATCACCCTCGCGCTGGGGGCCACCTGTGCTCAATACGCACAGGCACGGGGCGACATGGAGCCAGACAGCGAATGGTTCGATCCGCTCGCGGAGCACAGTGAGAAAAGCCCTCATGAACCGGCCCTGCCCGCGCCCGAAGACTTCTACTTCGCTGACCATGCCACCAGCCGCAATGGCCTGAGCGTCGCCCGTGTGCTCGACGCCGCGGTGGATGACCTGCTGGCGTCGGACGAACTGAACGAGTGGGAAAAATACCGACTTGAGCAATACGGCGAGTACCTGGGCAGCCTGGAGCCAGGGCGATTGGGCGCGGTACTGGAACAATTGGCGGGTAGCCAGAACGCCAACCTGGGCAGCGCCACCCAAAACAGCATGAAACAATTGAACGCCAGCCTGCTGTCGGCAGTACGTCAGCTGGATAACGACACCGACGAGGGCAGCCGTGTATGGCTCCAAGCCTTGGGCGGCGCCGGCACTCTGGATGCTCAACACGGAAGCTTTGGTTTGAAGCAACGCAGCCAAGGCTTGCTGCTGGGCGCCGACTGGTCGGCCGACAATGCCTGGCGACTCGGCGTGATGGGCGGTAAGTCGGGCAGTGACCTGAGCGCCAAACGTTTCAAAGGCGAACTGGACAGCTGGCATCTGGGCGCTTATGCGGTGCGCCAGGACGGGCCGCTGGCACTGCGCCTGGGCGCGCTCTACAGCAGGCATAGCGGGCAGAACCAACGCAATGTCGATTTCGACTTCATCAATTACCGCGAACACCTCACGGGTAAGTACAAAGCGCGGAGCCAAAACGCCTTCGCCGAACTGGGCTATCAGTTTCATACAGGTGGCTTACGCGCCCAGCCCTTTGCCGCACTGGGTTTCCAGCGTTATCAGCGCGACCGCTTCGTGGAGAAGGGTGGCGATAGCGCGCTGGACGTTGGTGCACAGACCCAGCAAAACTTCAGCAGTACCTTTGGCCTGCGTTTGACCCGCGACTTTGCCTTGGGCAACCAAATCACGCTCAAACCGCACCTGAGCACCAGCTGGAAACACCTGTATGGCGACGTCGGCAGCCATGTGCGCCAGTCCTTCGCCGGGGAAAAACGCGAGGACTTCGACAGCTCGTTCACCATCGGCGGCACCTCACTGGACCGTAACAGCCTGGCGCTGCGTACCGGCCTGGACATGGCGCTGTCGGACACACACAGCGTGGGCCTGGCCTATTCCGCCGAGTTCGGCAGCCACAGCCGCAATCAAGGGGTGATGGGCCAGTGGGCGATAGCGTTCTGAGCCATGACGTAGCCTGATCATCAGGCAAAAAAAAGGGGAGCACCTGCCCCCCCGAGGATTAAACGGTCGTGTCGAAGGCTGGATCAGCCTTCGATTTCAATCAGGATTTCGCCAGGGTTCACCCGGTCGCCTTTGGCCACGTGAACGGCGGTCACCTTGCCGGCAATCGCAGCCTGCACTTCGGTTTCCATCTTCATCGCTTCGGTGATCAACACGGCCTGGCCGGCCTTGACCACATCGCCTTCCTTGACCAGCACATCGACGATATTGCCCGGCATCGCCGTGCTGACATGCCCCGGCTCGCTGGCCTGCTTGCGCTTGCTGCCGCCACCGCCGACGAATTCGTTGAGCGGTTCGAACACCACTTCTTCCGGCATGCCGTCGATGGACAGGTAGAAGTGGCGTTTGCCTTCGGCTTTCACGCCGACCCCGGTGATGTCCACGCGGTAGCTTTCGCCGTGCACGTCGATGACGAACTCAGTCGGCACGCCTTCACCACCGGCACGGGCCACGCCGCCGGCCTCAGGGATAGGCAGCAGCACCTCTGGCGTCAGGGTGCCGGCGTCGCGCTCCTCGAGGAACTTGCGCCCGATGTCCGGGAACATGGCGTAGGTCAGCACGTCTTCTTCGGACTTGGCCAATGCGCCGATTTCGCCGCGCAGCTTGGTCATCTCCGGCTTGAGCAGGTCGGCTGGGCGCACGTCGATCACTTCTTCGCTGCCGATGGCCTGGCGACGCAACTTCTCGTTCACCGTGCCCGGCGCCTTGCCGTAGCCGCCTTGCAGGTACAGCTTCACTTCGTTGGTGATGGTCTTATAGCGCTCACCGGCCAGCACGTTGAAGAACGCCTGGGTGCCGACGATCTGCGAAGTCGGGGTCACCAGGGGCGGGAAGCCGAGGTCTTCACGCACCCGTGGAATTTCAGCCAGCACTTCGCTCATGCGGTTGAGAGCGCCCTGCTCTTTCAACTGGTTGGCCAGGTTGGAAATCATCCCGCCCGGTACCTGGTTGACTTGCACACGGGTGTCGACGGCGGTGAATTCGCTTTCGAACTGGTGGTACTTCTTGCGCACGGCATAGAAGTACAGGCCGATCTCTTGCAGCAGTTCCAGGTCGAGACCGGTGTCGAATTCGCTGCCTTTAAGGGCGGCGACCATCGACTCGGTGCCCGGGTGGCTGGTGCCCCAGGCGAAGCTGGAGATTGCGGTATCGATATGGTCGGCACCGTTTTCGATGGCCTTGAGTTGGCACATCGCAGCCAAACCGGCGGTGTCGTGAGAGTGGATAAAGATCGGCAGGCTCTGCTCGGTTTTCAGCGCCTTGACCAGCTCACCGGTGGCATACGGAGTCAGCAGGCCGGCCATGTCCTTGATCGCGATCGAGTCGCAACCCATGGATTCCAGCTGCTTGGCCTGGGCCACAAAAGCCTCGACGGTGTGCACCGGGCTGGTGGTGTAGGCGATGGTGCCCTGGGCGTGTTTGCCAGCGGCTTTTACCGCCTCGATGGCCACGCGCAGGTTACGCACGTCGTTCATGGCATCGAAGATGCGGAATACGTCGATACCGTTGACGGCAGCCTTGGCCACGAAGGCCTTGACCACATCGTCGCTGTAATGGCGGTAGCCCAGCAGGTTCTGGCCACGCAGGAGCATTTGCAGGCGCGTGTTAGGCAACGCGGCGCGCAGTTTGCGCAGGCGCTCCCACGGGTCTTCCTTGAGGAAGCGTACGCAGGCGTCAAAGGTGGCGCCGCCCCAGACTTCCAGGGACCAGTAGCCGACTTTGTCGAGCTTGTCGCAGATCGGCAGCATGTCGTCGGTGCGCATGCGGGTCGCCAGCAACGATTGGTGGGCGTCGCGCAGGATAGTGTCGGTTACGAAGATTTTCTTGCTCATTATTATGTTCCTCACAGGCCTGCGTGGGCGGCGATGGCGGCGGCGATGGCCAGGGCCAGCTCTTCGGGTTTGCGCTTGATCGAGTAGTTGGTCAGCTCAGGGTGGCTTTCCACAAAACTGGTGTTGAACTGGCCGCTGCGGAATTCCGGGTTACGCAGGATTTCCTGGTAATAGGCGGCAGTGGTCTTCACGCCTTGCAGGCGCATGTCGTCCAGGGCACGCAGGCCGCGGTCCATGGCTTCTTCCCAGGTCAACGCCCAGACCACCAGTTTCAGGCACATGGAGTCGTAGAACGGCGGGATGGTGTAGCCGGTGTAGATCGCTGTGTCGGTACGCACGCCGGGGCCGCCGGGCGCGTAGTAACGGGTGATCTTGCCGAAGCTTGGGAGGAAGTTGTTCTTCGGGTCTTCGGCGTTGATGCGAAACTGCAACGCGAAGCCACGGTGCTGAATGTCTTCCTGCTTTACCGATAACGGCAGGCCTGAGGCGATGCGGATCTGCTCGCGGACAATGTCGATCCCGGTGATTTCTTCGGTGATGGTGTGTTCCACCTGCACCCGGGTGTTCATCTCCATGAAGTACACCTCGCCTTCGGCGAGCAGGAACTCCACGGTGCCGGCATTCTCGTAGCCCACGGCCTTGGCCGCGCGCACCGACAGGTCGCCGATGTAGGCGCGCTGTTCCGGGGTCAGTTGCGGGCTCGGAGCGATTTCGATGAGCTTCTGGTTGCGGCGCTGGATCGAGCAATCGCGCTCGAACAAGTGCACCACGTTGCCGAAGCTGTCACCAAGGATCTGCGCCTCGATGTGCTTGGGATTGACGATGCATTTTTCCAGGAACACTTCCGCCGAGCCGAAGGCCTTGGTGGCTTCGGAGATCACGCGGGGGAAGGCTTGTTCGAGTTCTTCGCGGCTGTTGCAACGACGGATACCGCGACCGCCGCCACCGGAGGTGGCCTTGAGCATCACCGGGTAACCAATGCGGTCGCCTTCGGTGAGGGCCTCGGCGATGTCGGCAACGTTGCCTTCGGTACCGGGCGTAACCGGCACGCCGGCCTTGATCATGCTGCGGCGGGCTTCAGTCTTGTCGCCCATGCGGCGAATCACTTCAGCCGAAGGGCCGATGAATTTAATTCCACGTTCGGCGCAGATATCCGCCAGCTCGGCGTTTTCCGACAGGAAGCCGTAGCCGGGGTGCAGCGCATCACAACCGGTTTCCACCGCCAGGTTCACCAGCTTGCGCGGGTTCAGGTAGCCGGCCAGCGGCTCGGCGCCAATGCTGTGGGCTTCGTCGGCACGCTTGACGTGCAAGGCATGGCGGTCGGCGTCCGAGTAAACCGCGACCGAGCGAATGCCCATCTCGGCGCAGGCACGCACGATTCGTACGGCAATTTCACCACGGTTGGCGATCAGGATCTTTTTTATCACTTGGAAATTCCCTTGAGCCGATTGCTGCGTTCTTCGACCCGCTGGAGCCGGGTCGGCGCGTGACCAAATGTTTCAAGCCAGTCGCAGGCACACACTAAGCCCGTGGAGGGATTAACAAAAATCAATAATTATTGGGTCGTGCATAAGTAAAGACTTATAGTTGGCCGGCCGGCCTGGGGAGAGAGGAATCGAATAATGCGTAAGTCTTTGATGCGTATGACATTGCGTCAATTGCAGATCTTCAATGAAGTGTGTGATTTGCGCTCCTACAGCCGCGCCGCCGAGGAAATGTCTCTCACACAACCGGCCGTTAGCCTGCAAATTCGCCAGCTGGAAGAGCTGATCGGCCAGCCGCTGTTCGATTATGTCGGCAAAAAGCTCTACATGACCGAAGCTGCCGAAGCCTTGCAACGGGCCAGTCGGGATATCTTCGGGCGCCTGGAAAACCTCGATATGCAGCTGTCGGACATGCAGGGTTCTTTGCAAGGCCAGCTAAAGCTCGCGATTGAGTCCAGCGCCAAGTACTTCGTGCCGCACCTGTTCGCCGCGTTCAAGCGCCAGCATCCCGAAGTACAGCTGCACCTGACCGTGGTCAACCGCGCCCAGGTGATTCGGCGCCTCTCCGACAACCGCGACGACCTGGTGATCATGTCCATGGTGCCCCAGGACATGGGCCTGGAATTCCTGCCGTTTCTCAACAACCCGATCGTGGCCGTAGCCCCACCCGATCACCCCTTGAGCCTGCAAGGGCCGCTGCGCTTGCAGGACTTGGAACCCTACACGCTGTTGCTGCGCGAACCGGGTTCCGGCACACGGCTGGCTTGCGAGGAGTATTTCAAGGAGAAACGCGTGCACTTCACCCAGACGGTGGAAGTGGCCTCCGCCGAGGCGCAACGTGAATGCGTCTGCGCCGGCCTTGGCGTGGCCTTGCTGACGCGCCACGCGGTCAATATGGAACTGGCCACCGGCGGGCTCAAGGAGCTGCCGGTGGAAGAACTGCCGCTGTACCGCAGTTGGTGCCTGGTGCAGGCCAAAGCCAAGCGCCTGTCACCGGTGGCCCATGCGTTCCTGGGCTTTATCCGCAGCGAACGGGTGCAGATCAGCGCGTTGGCTGAACGTTTCGCTGGGCAGCCGCGGGCGCCTGCCAATGGAGTTCCGGGTAGTCACTGATGCTCTGCTGCAGCTGACGCTGGTCGCAGCGGTCTTCGATTGCGCGACGGAACGCCATGCGGCGCTGGTCTTCCTGCTGACGACGGGTTTTGACGGAGCTGTTGCTGTCTTCGTAGGGCCGGGCCATTTGGAGTCTCCCAATGCGAGTACGGGGAGTACAGGATGGGTTGTAGCGATGACGGTTTAACGGCGCGGGGGTTACAGGACGATGAATCTTCCGAATAGGTAAACAATCCAAATGTGGGAGGGGGCTTGCTCCCGATTACGGTACATCAGCCAATTTCTCTTTGACTGACCCACCGCTATCGGGAGCAGGCCCCCTCCCACATTGTGAGCGTGTATGGCCCTGGATCAGTCGTCGAGGGCTTTGACGGACTTGGGCGACAACCGCAGGCTGCGCAAGCTGCGCTTGACGCTCTTGAGGTGGTTGACCAGGCTCGGGCCCCGCGCCATGGCCACGCCCATCGCCAGCACGTCGATCACCACCAGGTGAGCGATACGCGAGGTCAGCGGGGTGTAGATCTCGGTGTCTTCGTGCACATCGATCGCCAGGTTGACCGTGGACAGCTCCGCCAACGGCGTCTGGCTCGGGCACAAGGTAATCAACGTCGCGCCGCTTTCACGCACCAGGTTGGCGGTGATCAGCAGGTCTTTGGAGCGGCCCGACTGGGAAATGCAGATCGCCACGTCGGTCGGCTTCAAGGTCACCGCCGACATCGCCTGCATGTGCGGGTCGCTGTAGGCCGCCGCGGTCAGCAGCAGGCGGAAAAATTTGTGCTGGGCGTCGGCTGCCACCGCACCGGACGCGCCGAAACCATAGAACTCCACACGCTGGGCCTGGGACATGGCGGTCACCGCCTTTTGCAACTCCACCGGGTCAAGCTTCTCGCGCACCTCCATCAGCGTGTGCAAGGTGGTGTCGAAGATTTTCAGGCTGTAGTCGGCGACGGAATCGTCTTCGTGAATCGCAAATTGGCCGAAGCTCGCGCCGGCGGCCAGGCTCTGGGCCAGCTTGAGCTTCAAGTCCTGGAATCCGGAGCAACCGATGGCGCGGCAGAAGCGCACGATGGTCGGCTCGCTGATGCCCACACTGTGGGCCAGATCGGCCATGGAACTGTGCATCACGGCCGCAGGGTCAAGCAGCACGTGATCGGCAACCTTGAGTTCCGATTTGCGTAACAGGTGGCGCGACTGGGCGATATGTTGCAACAGGTTCAAAGGGCAGGACTCTTGTTATTGGCGGGGCCAGGGATGTAGCAAGCTTGTAGTTATACTACAAGAATTGTCGTTTTGCCCGCCCGATGCATCACTAAATCGCCCTGATGCCCTTTGAATCAGCGGGTAGCTGCCTTGTAGCCATATGGGCGTGAGGACTGTCTTCAGGGAAAATCTGCATTGCTGCGTAACAAATCTGCCAGCCCCTCGGCCTCCATCGGCCGACTGATCAGGTAGCCCTGCACCTCATCGCATCGTTCTGTACGCAGGAAATCCAGCTGCTGCTGATCTTCCACGCCTTCGGCCACCACCTTGAGCGCCAAGCCGTGCGCCATCGCAATGATCGCTCGGGTAATAGCGGCGTCTTCCCGCCCCTGGCCGAGGCCGCGGATAAAGGTCTGGTCGATCTTCACGTAATCCACAGGGATACGCTTGAGGTAACTGAGGGATGAATAGCCGGTGCCAAAGTCGTCGATCGCCAGCTTCACGCCCAGGTCCCGCAGTTGCTGGAAGGTCGCAATGATGTGTTCAACACTGTCGAGCAACTGGCTTTCGGTCAGCTCCAGCTCAAGGTATTGCGGGTCCAGGCCGGTCTCTTCCAATACCTGGCGCACCAGGCTGACCAGCTTGCCCTGGCGCAACTGGTGCACCGAGAGGTTCACCGACACGCGGATCGGTGCCAGCCCCTGGCGCTGCCACTCACAGGCCTGCCAGCACGCCTGGCGCAGCACGAATTCGCCCAGCGGTACGATCAGGCCCGTTTCTTCGGCCAGGCCGATAAAGTCGCCTGGCGGCACCATGCCCCATTGCGGGTGCTCCCAGCGGATCAGCGCTTCGGCAGCGTTAAGCTTGCCCGTGGCCAGGCACAGTTTCGGCTGGTAGAACACCGTGAGCTGGCGCTCATCAATGGCCTTGCGCAGATGGTTTTCCAGCTGCAAACGCTCCAGGGTGCTGGCTTGCAGGCTGTCGGTGTAGAACTGGAAGTTATTGCCGCCCAGGTGCTTGGCGTGCTGCATGGCCATGTTCGATTGACTGACCAGCGCAGAAATTTCCCGCGCGTTATCCGGCAACAGACTGATCCCCATCGACGCACTCACCACCAACTCATGCCCTTCTACCGTCACCGGCACCCGCAGCTTGGCCAGCAGCCGCGTGGCCACTCGGGCCAGGCTCGACAGGTTGCCGTAGGCGTCGAACAGCACGGCGAATTCATCGCCGGACAAACGCGCGATGGTGTCGGCCTCGGGCAAGGCATTGATCAACCGACGGGCCATTTTTTGCAGCAACTGGTCGGCCACTTCATGACCCAGGCTGTCATTGAGCAACTTGAAGCGGTCGAGGTTGATATGCAGCAACGCCAGGCTGCGCCCCCCTTGGCGTACACGCTGATGCGCCTCGCGCAGCCGTTCGCGGAACAACGAGCGGTTGGCCAGGCCGGTCAACTCATCGTAGTGGGTGAGGTAGCGCATGCGCTCCTCGGATTCGCGCCGCGCTGACAGATCGGCGAAGAAGCCCACGATATGACTGACCTTTCCCCGAACATCACGAACTACGTTCAGTTGCAGCCACTGCGGATACAACTCGCCGTTCTTGCGTGTTTCCACCAGCTCACCCTGCCAGGTGCCATGGCTGAGCAACGCTTGGCGGATCACCGGGAAGTGGCGCCGGGCGTCGCGGCTGCTGGGCAGCTCGACGACATTGCGACCGAGCATATCGTCGATTTCAAATCCCGTGACACGGCTGAAAGCCTGGTTGACCGCGATCAGCGCGTAGTCCGGGTCAAGGATCACGATGCCTTCGCTGGCTGCCTCGAATACGGTCGAGGCCAACCGCTGCTGCTCTTCCAGGGCTTTGCCGGCGCTGATGTCGCGGCGGGTGCCGAGCATTCGAATCACTCGCCCGCTGGGTGCACGCTCCACGGCGCGACCGCGGTCTTCGATCCATACCCAGTGGCCATCGCCATGGCGCACGCGGTATTCCACCTGGTAATCCTCAGTGCGTCCTTTAAGGTGCTCCACCAGCGCCCGCTTGAGCAGCGGCAGGTCGTCAGGGTGCAGGCGCGGCTTGAGGTGACCGAGCATGGCCGTGACGTGCTCGGGCTCCAGGCCGAACAGCTCCTTGAGCTGGGTGTGATGAACCTCGTCGGTTTGCAGGTTCCAGTCCCACAGGCCCAGTTCACTGGCTTGCAGGGCCATGGCCAGGCGCGCCTCGCTTTTATTCAGGGCTAGGCTGGCGGCGTCCAGTTCCTGGCTGCGTTGCGCCATGCGGTCCTGCAGGCCGACTTGCGCCTCACGCAGCTCCTGCTCAACCTGACGCCGCTGCTCGACTTCGCGCACCAGATCCTGATTCAGTTGCTCGCTGCGCTGCTGCGCCTGCTGCAGATGCTCGATCAATGCCTGGTTCTGGAACCGCCGCAACAGCCCACGCTGGATCAGGCGATTGACCTGCCACGCCACCACGCTCAGGGAGGCCAGCAGGATCAGGCCGAGCACACCCCAGCCCTGTTGCTGCGGGGCGCCACTCCAGAACAGATAGACGATCGCCGGCACCAGGCAGGGCAAGGCAAAGGACAAGAACGCCGGAAAGCTCACTGCGTAGGCGACGCTGGCTGACAACGTCGCCGCACCGATCAGGCCGAACACCCAGGCCTGCTGGATAAAGCTGTCGACCGGCACCAGGGCGATGGCTGCGGTGGCCAAGGTCAGGCCACTGACCGCCGAGCCGAGCATGAACATGCGCCGCCAGATCGGTTGGGCCTGCCGGCTGGGCATGGCTGAATCAAAGGCTGCCACCTGGATCACGCGCATCGCCACCAGGGCCAGCAGCCAGACCAGCCAGATGCTGTCCAGCAGGTATTGCTTGGGGTTCCATAGCAGCCAGGCGCAGACCAGGCCGTTGACCAGCATTAATAAGGTGGGCAGCAATGAGCCCTGGTATAGCAGGCGTGTGCGCTCGACCGCCATCTCGGTGGCGTAATGTTTGCGGATAACCTGCGCGGGCGCCGCCGAGGGGCCGAGCAGGTCGTTGCTGAGAGTCATAGGCAGTGTTCTTATAATGGTGAGCCCGAAACGTCGACGGAGCATACACAAGCAAGCGCTTGGGCCAAACTGCTCCAGATCATAAAAATCATGCTGTGATTGGCCGCAAACCTCGGTGCCAGACCCCTTGAGCGAGGCTCCGCGCGGGCTGTGGGCCATGACTTACCGGTCATCAGTCCTGCCGGAATATTTGCCCCGGCGGGATCACGCGTGACGTTTTGCGTCGACCACCCGGCATTGGGATTTGCCCGAGTCTCCTTAGGCCCATAGAATGCGCCGATGCGCGATGATCTCTCTCTTTTGCTGAACTCTCTCAACGATGCCCAACGCCAGGCCGTAGCGGCCCCCGTTGGCCGTCAGTTGGTCCTGGCCGGTGCTGGCTCCGGTAAAACCCGAGTGCTGGTGCACCGTATCGCCTGGTTGATCCAGGTCGAGAACGCGTCCCCGCACTCCATCCTGTCGGTGACCTTCACCAACAAGGCCGCTGCCGAGATGCGCCATCGCATCGAGCAGTTGATGGGCATCAGCCCGGCCGGCATGTGGGTGGGCACCTTCCACGGCCTGGCACACCGCCTGCTGCGGGCACACTGGCAGGAAGCGGGCCTGGCCCAGACCTTCCAGATCCTCGACAGCGATGACCAGCAACGCCTGGTCAAGCGCGTGATCCGCGAGCTGGGTCTCGACGAGCAGCGCTGGCCGGCGCGCCAGGCCCAGTGGTTTATCAACGGCCAGAAAGACGAAGGCCTGCGCCCGCAGCACATCCAGGCCAGCGGCGATTTGTTCCTGGCCACCATGCGCAGCATCTATGAGGCCTACGAGGCGGCCTGCGCACGCGCCGGTGTCATCGACTTCTCCGAGCTGCTGCTGCGCGCCCTCGACCTGTGGCGCGACAACCCGGGCTTGCTGGCCCATTACCAGAAACGCTTCCGTCACATTCTGGTGGACGAATTCCAGGACACCAACGCCGTGCAGTACGCCTGGTTGCGCCTGCTGGCCAAGGGCGGCGACAGCCTGATGGTGGTGGGCGACGACGACCAGTCGATCTACGGCTGGCGCGGCGCGAAAATCGAGAACATCTACCAGTATTCCGAAGACTTCCCGGACGCGGTCACCATCCGCCTGGAGCAGAACTACCGCTCCACCGCCGGCATCCTCAAGGCCGCCAACGCCTTGATCGCCAATAACACCGGGCGCCTGGGCAAAGAGCTGTGGACCGACGGTGGCGAAGGCGAAGCGATCAACCTGTACGCCGCGTTCAACGAGCACGATGAAGCACGCTACGTGGTGGAAACCATCGAAAGCGCACTGAAAACCGGCCTGGCGCGCAGCGACATCGCGATCCTGTACCGCTCCAACGCCCAATCGCGGGTGCTGGAAGAGGCTTTGCTGCGCGAGCGCATCCCGTACCGCATTTATGGCGGCCAGCGCTTCTTCGAGCGTGCGGAAATCAAGAACGCCATGGCTTACCTGCGTTTGCTCGAAGGCCGTGGCAACGATGCGGCGCTGGAGCGGGTCATCAATATCCCGGCGCGCGGCATCGGTGAGAAAACCGTCGAGGCGATTCGCGACCACGCGCGCCATGCCGATGTGTCGATGTGGGAGTCCATGCGCCTGCTCATCGCCAATAAAGGCCTGACGGGGCGTGCTGCTGGCGCGCTGGGGGTATTTGTCGAGCTGATCGAGAACCTCGCCGCCAAATGTTCGGAAATGCCCCTGCACCTGATGACACAGACGGTGATCGAGCAGTCCGGGCTGATTGCCTATCACGAAGCGGAAAAAGGCGAGAAAGGCCAGGCCCGGGTAGAAAACCTTGAGGAACTGGTCAGCGCCGCCCGCGCGTTCGAAAACACCGAGGAAGACGAAGAGTTGACTCCGCTCGCCGCTTTCCTCGGCCATGCATCCCTGGAAGCCGGCGACACCCAGGCCGATGAGCATGAAGACAGCATCCAGTTGATGACCTTGCACAGCGCCAAGGGCCTGGAGTTCCCGTATGTGTTCCTGGTGGGCATGGAAGAAGGCCTGTTCCCCCACAAGATGAGCCTGGAAGAGCCCGGCCGCCTTGAGGAAGAACGCCGCCTGGCCTACGTAGGCATCACCCGCGCGATGCAGAACCTGGTGATGACCTACGCCGAGACCCGACGCCTCTACGGCAGCGAGACCTACAACAAGGTGTCGCGCTTCGTACGTGAAGTGCCGAAGGGTCTGATCCAGGAAGTGCGCCTGTCCAACAGCGTCAGCCGCCCGTTCGGCGGCGGTCAGCAGCAGAACTCCAGCAGCATGTTCGCCGGTTCCGAGATTCCGGAAACCCCGTTCAGCCTGGGCCAGCAGGTCAAGCATGCGATCTTCGGCGAAGGGGTGATTCTCAACTTCGAAGGCGCCGGTGCCCAGGCACGGGTGCAGGTGAACTTCGCCGAAGGCAGCAAATGGCTGATGATGGGCTACGCGAAGCTCGAAGCGGTCTGAAACATTTGCCAACATGAAGGTTATTGGCCCGCCCTTGTTTTCAACGAGCGCGGGCCAATATCTGTAATAAGTCCTACAGACCATTCTGATTCGGTCTTACGCAAAAGCCCGAAACATTATGTCGCTAGCCACTGTCACTACACCTGTGCAACATGGCGCGCGTGCAATCCACAAATGGGAATTCCCTTTATGAAACGTTTTCTTAGCATCGCCATGGCGTTGTGCATCGGCCTGACGATGAGCCTCGACGCCAACGCCAAACGCTTCGGTGGCGGCAAAAGCTCGGGCGCGGCACCGACTCACCAGACCAGCCAAATGGCTCCATCCGCCGGTGCAGGCGGTGCTGCCGCGACCGCAGGCGCAGCCGGTGCTGCCGGCGCCGCTGCCAAGGCCGGCGGTGCTTCGCGCTGGTTGGGCCCTCTGGCCGGTATCGCGGCCGGTGGCCTGCTCGCTTCCATGTTCATGGGCGACGGCTTCCAGGGCATGCAGATCTTCGACATCCTGATCATGGCGGTCATCGCCTTCCTGGTCTTCCGTTTCATCGCCGCCCGTCGCCGCAAGCAGCAGGAGCAGCTGGCTCCAGCCGGCGGGCCGATGCAGCGTGAAGTGTTCGAACAGAAGCCAGCCATGGGTTCGATCTTCGGTGGTTCGGCAGCGCCTGCCGCAGCCCGCCCGGTGATCAACGCACCGGCCTGGTTCAACGAAGAGCGTTTCATCGAAGCGGCCCGCAGCCACTTCCAGTCCCTGCAGCAGCATTGGGACGCCAACGAAATGGACAAGATCTCCGAGTTCGTGACCCCACAACTGCTGGAGTTCCTCAAGCGCGAACGCGCCGACCTGGGCGACGGCTTCCAGTCGACCTATATCGACGACCTGCGCGTGCAACTGGACGGTGTGGATGATCGTGCCGACAAGACCATCGCAACGTTGACCTTCAGCGGCGTGTCGAAGACTTCGCGTTTCGACCAGGGTGAAGTGTTCAGCGAAAGCTGGAACATGGAACGTGCCCCAGGCGACAACCAGCCATGGCTGGTCGCCGGTATCCGCCAGAACGGCTGATACCCACGCGCTTGAGCAAGCCGTAACAAAAAACCCCGGACCTGTCCGGGGTTTTCTATTTCACGGTTGCACTTATAGCAAGCTACTGTATAAAACCCCCCTATAAACCGCGCCATCAGCAAGAGGATCCCGGACGTGGAAGAAATCATCGAACAATTGCGTGAAGCCAACGAACCGGTTCCGGTTCCCCTGGAACTGCCTGATGAAGATCAGTTGGTGGAAATCGAAGAACAGCTGTTCATCGACATCCCGTTTGTCTTTCGCGAGTTCCTGCTGACCGTCAGCGATGTCGTGTACGGCAGCCTGGAGCCGGTGACCGTCACCGACCCGCAGTCGCACACCTACCTGCCGGACGTGGCCGCCAACGCCTGGGATGCCGGCGTTGACCGCAGCATGATCCCTATCTGCCAGGACGGCGAAGACTACTACTGCGTCGAAGAAGACGGCACTGTGGTGCTGTGGTCCGGCGAAGAAGAACTCGTCACCGAAGAAACCTGGGAATCGGTGTGGCACTGGGCGCGGGACGTCTGGCTGGAAAGCTGACACCTGATCCCCCTGGCGAACGGGCTTGCTGTAGTGAGCGGGCTTGTCCCGCGCCGGACCTCGTAGCGGCCCCCACTAGTGCTCCGGCGTATCCTTATGGTTATCCAGCGTCTCCAGCAAGGCGACCTGCATCCGCGTATGCACACGGATGAACCATCGCCAGAGCACGGCCGCCACCGCCGCCGTGACTGCGGCAATCAGCACCAGCAACTTGTTGGTCGGCAGAATACTGGCCGACAAGGCTGCCAATAGCACAAAGATCACCAGCAGCGACAAAATCGGGATCAGCTCCGCAATCACCCGTCGCACCCGCTGGGTATGTCGCCCGGCCATTTCCGGTTTCACGCTCATCTCCGCCAGCAACATCGACAGCGCCTTGAGCTTGCGGTACGCCGCAATCAGGAACGGCAGCGACAACAGCAATGCCCCACCCCAGATCAACGCCTTCTGCCAACTTGGATCACTGATCCAACCCTCCAGATACCCGCCAATGCGCACCGCGAAAAAGCTTCCGGCGAAGAAAATCGCGATCACCAACGCCAGGTTAACGCCCACCTGCAGGATGATCTTGCGGATCATCGACGCCAGCATTGCGCCCTCGCCCTGAGGCTGAATACTGCGCAACCATTCGCCGTACATGCCAAACACCCGGCTCATGCGCTTTGGCATCACGGCGGCGATCTTCAATGACAAAGGGTCGGCAGCGCGAATCAGGTATGGCGTGAGCAGTGTAGTGATCGCCGAAACGGCCACCGCCACCGGATACAGGAAGTCGCTGGTGACCTGCAAGGTCATGCCCAGCGCGGCGATAATGAAGGAAAACTCGCCAATTTGTGACAGCCCCATGCCTACGCGCAATGAGGTACGGCCGTCATTACCGGCGATAAAGGCACCCAGGCCGCAGGAGAGCATCTTGCCCAGCACCACGGCCACGGTGATCACCGCGATCGGCCAGGCGTATTGCAGGAGAATCTGCGGGTCGATCATCAAGCCGATCGCCACGAAGAAGATCGCGCTGAACATGTCGCGAACCGGCTCGATCAGGCGCTCGATCTTAACCAACTGCCGGGATTCGGCCATGATCGCGCCGATCAGAAACGCCCCCAGCACCATGCTGTACTCCAGCTTGACCACCAGCAGGCAGAAACCGAAACACAGGCCCAGTACGGTGATCAGCAGCATTTCGTTGCTTTCGAACTTGGCCACATAAGCCAGTAGGCGGGGCACCAGCAAAATACCGATGACCAACGCGACGATCATGAACAGCGAGAGCTTGCCGACCGTGGAGAACACCTCGCCGGAACTCACCGTACCGCTGACGGCGATGCTCGACAGCAAGGCAATGATGCCGATGCCGAGGATGTCCTCCACAATCAGCACACCAAAAATCAGTTGGGCGAAGCGCTGGTTTTTCATCTTCAGGTCATTGAGTGCCTTCACGATGATGGTGGTAGAGGAAATCGCCAGGATCGCGCCGAGGAACAGCGAGTCCATGGTGTTCCAGTCGAACCAGCGGCCAATCTCGTAGCCGATCCAGATCATCAGGATGATTTCCAGGAAGGCCGCGATAAACGCCGTGGCCCCCACCTTGAACAGTTTGCGCAGGCTGAACTCCAGGCCCAGGCAGAACATCAGGAAGATGACCCCCAGCTCGGCGAGGGTCTTGATGGTGTCTTCGTCGTGGATCAGGCCGAACGGCGGTGTGTGCGGGCCAATGATGAAGCCGGCGACGATGTACCCCAGCACCACGGGTTGCTTGAGGCGGTGAAACAGGACGGTGACCACCCCTGCCACCAGCATGATCACGGCCAAGTCCTGAATAAAGCTGATGGCGTGCATGGCGAGGGGCTCCTTGAGGGTACTGGCGCTTTTCCCACTTCCGCACGCGCCTTTGAAAAATCGCAAAGTGCGGAAGGAAAAGTCTGCCTTAATCGTAAGAAATGCCCTGAGATGGGCTTTTGAAGGTTAACACCGCGACTTCCGCCGGAAAGCCGGTGCAATATATGGAAACAGATCGGTGAACGCGTGACGGCAAGCCGCCCACCGGCGTCCCGTAAGGGATGGCGCTGCAAAGATCCCAGCACCCGCAGAGGTGCCCCCCAACCAATGCCTACAACCCGTGAGTGTGCTATGGAACCCGGAAACGCCCAGCTGTCGATGACGGTATTGATGACCCCTGACATGGCCAACTTCTCAGGCAATGTCCACGGCGGCACCTTGCTCAAGTACCTCGACGAAGTGGCCTACGCCTGCGCGAGCCGTTATGCCGGTCGCTATGTGGTGACGTTGTCGGTGGATCAGGTGATTTTTCGCGAGCCGATCCATGTCGGCGAGCTGGTGACATTCCTTGCATCGGTCAACTACACCGGCAATACGTCGATGGAAGTGGGCATCAAGGTAGTGACCGAGAACATCCGCGAGCGCTCGGTACGTCATACCAACAGCTGTTTCTTCACCATGGTGGCCGTGGACGACCAGCGCAAACCCGCTGCCGTACCGCCGCTGCAACCGCACAACAGCGAAGACAAGCGCCGGTTCGTGCAGGCCCAGCAGCGCCGGCAGATCCGCCAGGAGCTGGAGAAGCGCTACCAGGAAATCAAGGCTGACGCGCTGTAAGTCCGGGACTGTAAACCCTCCCGCACTTACAGGCTGATCGGCGTCGCCTCGAAACGTACGCGAGGATGGGCGATGCGGTCCTGGGCGCGTACCAGTTCCAACTCGTAACTGGCGCAGGCCTGGGTTTCCAGCAGCACTTCGTGCACCGCCGCGGCCGTGAACTCAAAAGCCGCCAGCAGACTGTCACCCAGCAACACCCGCGCCAGGAACAGCCCCGACGTCAGGTCGCCCACGCCCACCGGCTGGCGCGGGAACGCCAGCAGCGGCCGACGCAGGTGCCAGCTGCCCTCGGCGGTTACCAGCAGCATCTCGAAACCGTCCGGCAACTTGCCCGGGTAATCCAGGTGCTTGACCAGTACCGCCTTCGGGCCACGGGCCAGCAATGCCTTGGCCATGCCCAGGCAGTCGAACAGCGATTGCGGCTTACGCCCGGCAAAGCTGTCCAGTTCCAGTTGGTTGGGGCACAGGAAGTCGGCCATGGCCGCAGCTTCATCCAGCAGGAAATCGCTGACTTCCTGCGGCACGATGCAGCCCTTTTCCGGATGGCCCATCACCGGGTCGCACAGGTACAGGGCCTTGGGGTTGATGGCCTTGATGCGCGCCACACCGGTAAGAATCGCGCGGCCCTGATCCGCACTGCCCAGGTAGCCGGACAGGATCGCATCGCAGTTGCCCAGCTCGCCGATGGCGGCAATGCCTTCCACCAGCGCAGGAATCTGCTGCGGCGCCAACACTTCGCCCGCCCACTGACCATACTGCGTATGGTTGGAGAACTGCACCGTGTTCAGCGGCCAGACATTTACCCCGACCCGCTGCATGGGGAACACGGCGGCGCTGTTTCCGGCGTGGCCAAAGACCACATGAGACTGGATCGCAAGCAGATGAGGTGTGCGTTTCATGCAGGGGATTTCCGTAAAGCCATTGAAATTCTGGCCGCGCAGTATGCGACTAAACGCAGCCTGTACGACAGGCCGACGACACAGTTAAGCTGCTCTCACTTTGTTGGAGTTTTTCGCATGCTCACCCTGGGAAACATCTTCGTGTTGATGCTGCTGGCGACCGGTGCCGCCTGGGTATGGCACAACCACGGCCTGCGAGAGCGGGCGCTGGCGCGGGTCAAGCAGCATTGTGCCAAGCTCGATATCGAATTGCTCGACGGCGCCGTGGCGTTAAAGCGCATCGGTTTTGTGAAGGATGCCAACGGTCGGCGGCGTCTGGCGCGTATCTACAATTTCGAGTTCACCGTCACAGGCGAGACTCGTCACAGCGGGACCATCACACAATTCGGTGCCCACAGCGCGCAGATCGAACTGGCGCCCTACCCGTTCGAGGTCAAGGAAGCGCTGCCCAGCGCCAATGTGATCGAGCTGAGCCAATGGCGCCAGGACCACGCCACCAAGAACCGTCAGTAACGGCAGGCAGCCAGTGCGGCCTGCAATGCGGCCACGTCCTGTGGTGCGCTGAAGATCAGTTCGATACGTGAGTCGCGACGCCATTCGCTGGGTTGCCAGACGAGCTGGCTGTTATCCACAGCGTTGGCCGAGATCCACCCATCACGGCTGTGGATAACCAGTTTGGCGCGGCACCACTCAAGCCCTGTCAGCCACAGGTGCAGACGCTCGGAATCGAATTGCTGGCTCGGGTGCCAGCGCCAACCGATACTCCAACCGCCCTCCTGGGCCTGACTCAGGCAGATCGGCACTGCCGGATCGCTCCAGATAGCCGGCAATTGAGCCAGCCCCTTAGGCACGGCGAAGTTATCCACAGCAGCTTCAGCCTGTGCATTCAAGCCTGGCAGTTTGCCGAGCGGCACGTGCGCCTGTTGGGTCCAATAAATATCGCGGTCGGGTAGCTGTCGTTCGACCGCCTCGCGTTGCCCAGCATCCAGCCCCTCATCCTTGTTCAGCACCAACAGTCCGGCACTGGCCAACGCTTCCTGCTGCGTTGGCGGTAAGGGTTTGCCCGCTGCCAGCGCCTGGGCATCCAGCACCAGCACACAGGGCTGAACCGCCAGCACCTGCTGCCACGGCGCTTCGCGCAACTGCTTGAGCAACTGCGCAGGATGGCCCAGGCCCGAGGGTTCGATAAACAACCGATCCGGATTGGCCTTACGCAGCAACCGGCCCAGGCCTACCTGGAACGGTGCGCCATTCACACAGCAGAGGCAGCCACCGGCAACTTCACCGAGGGCAATGCCGTCGTCATCCAGGGTCAGCAGTGCAGCGTCCAGGCCGATCTGGCCGAACTCGTTGATCAACACCGCCCAGCGCTCGTTGGCCGGGCGTTGGGCGAGCAGGTGCTTGATCAGGCTGGTCTTGCCGGCGCCCAAGGGCCCGGCAATTACGTGGGTGGGAATGTTCTGCAGCATGAGAGCCATCGTTCGGACCGTGTAGAGCGTTTGATCCTACGCGGTTACGCGAGCCAATCCAGCGTCAGAATCAATCGGCGCTCATCCGCTTTCAGCGCGGGGGAGCGATGGATCAGGCCGTGGTCTTCGTTGCCATGCCATTTAGTGCCTTTGAGCAGCGCCACTTCACCGCACTGGATCTGTTCGATGCACTGGCTCGGTTCGGCGTCCGGTTGGCTGAGCTTGCGGCGGTCCATCACCCCTTCGCGCAACCACTGGCTGCCGATGCCGGCATAGGTGGTGATCAGCCGCACCGGCACATGGTCAACGTGAAAACGGGGGCACATGGCTTTATCCAGCAACCGCAGGCGCACACCGATGCGCTTGGCGCCGAGCAGGCACGCAAAGGCGCTGACCAGCCACGACACATCGGCGATAAAACCTTCGTAGCCTTCAAGATCGCGGTAACTGGACGCCAGACCGCGCAAGTTCGGCTCGGCGTCCTCTCTGTTGAGTTCGATCACCAAGGACTCGGCCAACGGCTCATTGAGCGCCACCAGCAAAGTGCCGAATTCGGCGATATGCAACGGCAATTGACGCTGCCACAGCGCCAGGTTCACGCCATCTTCGAGAATATCGGACAGCGCCAGCGGGGTGTCACCACTGGTCTGGCGAACCACGGGGCGCAAGGGGATAACCGGTGCCAACATCAGGCAACCTCTTCGTACCAGGGACCAAACGGATCAGCCAGCAGGCGCCAACCTTCGACGCCCAGGGCCATTTCTTCATCGGTGAGCAAGCACGCGTCCAACTCGGTACGCATCCGCGCGAAGTCGATGTTCTGTCCGATAAACACCAGTTCCTGACGGCAGTCGCCGGTACTGAGCTGCCAGTTACCCATGATTGCCGCGACGCTTTCTTCGTCTTGGGGCCATTGGCTTTTCGGCACAAAGCGCCACCAGCGTCCGGCAAACCCGTGGCGCATCAAGCCACCGGCCTGGGACCAACTGCCCGCATCCTGATGCTTGCTGGCCAGCCAGAAAAAGCCCTTGGAACGCAGCAATTTACCGTTGACCCAAGGCCGGTCGATAAAGTCGAAGAAGCGTTGCGGATGGAAGGGGCGCCGTGCGCGATAAGCGGTGGACGCGATGCCGTACTCTTCGGTTTCCGGCACATGTTCACCACGCAACTCCTGCAACCAGCCTGGCGCTTGCGCGGCGCGTTCGAAGTCGAAGCGGCCGGTGTTGAGGATCTTGTTCAGCGGCACTTCGCCCATGACCATCGGGATGATTTCCGCCTGGGCATTGAGGCGCTCAAGGATCGCCATCAGCTCTTCGCGCTCACAGCTGCTGATCAGGTCGATCTTGCTGATCAGGATCACGTCGGCGAATTCGATCTGCTCAATCAACAGGTCGGTGATCGAGCGTTCGTCCTCCTCTCCAAGGGTTTCGCCCCGTGAGGCGAGGCTTTCGGCAGCCTGGTAGTCGAGCAGGAAGTTCATGCCGTCGACCACGGTGACCATGGTGTCCAAGCGCGCGATGTCGGCCAGGCTTTGCTCGTTTTCATCACGGAAGGTGAAGGTTTCAGCCACCGGCAACGGCTCGGAGATACCGGTGGATTCGATCAACAGGTAATCGAAGCGACCTTCCTTGGCGAGTTTTCCGACTTCTTCGAGCAAGTCTTCACGCAAGGTGCAGCAGATACAGCCGTTGCTCATCTCCACCAGTTTTTCTTCGGAACGGTTGAGGGTGACGTCACGCTGCACCTCGCTGCCGTCGATGTTGATTTCGCTCATGTCGTTGACGATCACCGCCACGCGCAGGTTTTCGCGGTTGCGCAGGACGTAGTTGAGCAGCGTGCTTTTACCGGCGCCGAGAAAGCCGGACAACACGGTAACGGGGAGACGATTGGGCATCAGGTAATCCTCATCAGGGTTGGCCGGTCAAATCGCCCGTTTATGGCGTTCGCGCAGCTCTTGACGTTCTTTGGCTTCGATACACAGGGTGGCGGTGGGGCGCAGCAGCAGACGTTGCAGGCCGATGGGCTCGCCCGTTTCGCGGCACCAGCCGTACTCGCCACGGGCGAGCAGTTCGAGGGCGTCGTCGATCTTGTCGAGCAGCTTCTTTTCCCGCTCCAGCAAGCGCAGTTGCCACTGGCGCTGTTCTTCGGCGCTGCCCACATCGGCCGGATCGCTGTTGGGCTCCTGCTCGCGCAGTAACAGGAATTCGCCCTCGATGCGCGCTTGCAGTTCATTGCGCTGAGTCAGCAACAGTTCGCGGAAAAAGCCCTGCTGGGCTTCATTCATATAGTCGGCGGGCGGCTGGGCCAGCAGGTCTTGTTCGGTCATAGGGAATGGGTCACGGGTCAGGCTGTGCTTTAATGTTATAGTATAACAATACAAATAAGCCAATCCCCCTTGCTCGTTGCGACGAAGGGCGCAATGCTTGAACACTTCCCAGCCCCCGAGATCCCTTATGAAATACCTGGTGTGCGCCCTGTTACTGGCAGCGGCAGGGCCTGCCTGCGCCCAAGCGCCAAGCTTGCTGGCCAATTGCACGCGCAGCGCCAACCTGTTGGCCTGTGTGGACCCGCTGGGCAATGCCTACAGCGTAGCGACGGTGGGCACCACCACGTATTTGCGCGGTTTCGAGGTGGTCGGTAAACGTTATTGGGCACAAACCAACAGCCGCTACGGGCAACTGACGTTCTTTACCGGCCTGGCGTCGGATGGGGAGGCATGGGTCGGCTACACGCGGCGGGTGGGCTGGACCACGATCAACCGGTTTTCCAGCTCCGGAGGCGCCACTGCCAAGTTCACGTGCAGCCGAATTACCGGCTGTTAGGCCTGAGCGTTCTTCTGTTCCTGCACCCAGGCCATGTAGCTGTTCATCGGCGGGTTCTTCTGGAAGTATTTTTTCAGGCCTTCGAACAAGCCATCCGCAACCGCTTGTTGATGGCGCGCCGTCACCAGGCGCTGGGCGTCCTGGGCGTTGGAGATAAAGCCGGTCTCCACCAGGATCGACGGCACGTCCGGTGACTTGAGCACCGCGAACCCCGCCTGTTCCACACGTTTCTGATGCAGGCTGGTGATGCTTTGCAGGCTCCCCAACACCGAGCTGCCCAGTTGCAGGCTGGACGCGATGGTGGCGTTCATCGACATATCAAGAATCACCCCGGCCAGCATCGGATCCTTATCCTTGAGATTGAGCAACGTGGTGGCGCCCAGCAAATCCGCGCCGTTTTCACGCTGGGCCATAAAGCGCGCCGTGGCCGAGGTCGCGCCGCCCTCCGACAGCGCATACACAGAGGCGCCCGAGGCCGTGAGCCGTGGCGCGGCATCGGCATGCACCGAGATGAACATATCGGCCTTGTGCTGACGGGCGATGTCCACGCGCTTGCGCAGCGGCACAAAGAAGTCGTCGTTACGCACCAGTTTCACGTCAAAACCCTTTTCACGTTTCAAGCGCTTGGCCAGCAGTTGGGCGATCGACAGCACCACATCTTTTTCGCGCTGCCCCTTGGACCCGACAGCACCGGGGTCTTTGCCGCCGTGGCCGGGGTCGACCACCACAATGATGTCGCGCTTGGGGTGCGCCTTGTCCACCGAAGCCACCAAGGGCACGGCTTCAGCAGCGATTTGACGCGGTGCACGGGTGGCGCTGGTCAGGTCCAGCACCAGGCGATGCCCCTGCCCGTCCTGAGGCGGCAATACAAAGCTGTTGAGCTGCATCGGCGCGGCCAGGTCAAGCACGATGCGTGTATCCGCCTTGCCGAAATGCCCCGAGCGAATCGAGGTGATCCCGCTGTTCTTCAGCTCAAGTTGAGAAAAGTCACCACTGAGGCCTGCGCCGCTCAAGTCGATGATCAGGCGTTCCGGGGCAGTCAGGGAGAACGTCTTGTATTGCACTGGGCCGCTTAGGTCGAACACCAGCCGCAGCTTGTCGTCCGAGCGCCACAGGCGTGCATTGCGGATCTGGGTCGCGTGGGCGGCGAACGGCAAAGCAAACAAAGGGCTGGCCAGGAGCAGGTGGAGGAGCTGACGTCTGTGCATGACAAATACCGCGAATAAAGGAGCGTCCGTACTCGACATGACTGAAAAAAGGTCGGGGCAGAAAATTCATCGCCGACTCTATTGTTATACTATAACATGTCGAATTATTTCCAACGATGGACCTGCTTATGAATGCGCTGACTCTGCCGGATATTGCCGCGCAGGCTTCACGCCAAGCCTTGCCACTCGACTGGGTGGGCATGTGCGGCATCGCCCTGCCGATCCTCATCGATGGCCAGCGCCTGACCGCCACCGCCGATGCCGGCGTCAGCCTGGACGACGGCACCGCCCGTGGTATTCATATGTCGCGCCTTTACCTGGCGCTGGAGATGCTCGACCAGCAGCCCATTACACCCGCACTTCTGCGCAATGTACTGCAGCGGTTTCTCGACAGTCATGAAGATTTATCTAAGAACGCCTACCTGCGTCTGCACACGAATTTACTGCTGAAACGCCCCGCGCTGGTCAGCCCACTGGCCGGCTGGAAGGGCTACCCGGTGAGTATCGAGGCGCGCCTGGAAAACCAGATGTTCCACGTGGAACTAAAAATTGACGTTACCTATTCTTCAACCTGCCCCTGTTCCGCTGCCCTCGCCAGGCAGTTGATTCAGCAGCAATTTCTCCAAGACTTCGGCAACACGCCATTGCTGCATGAAGACGTATTGACCTGGCTCGGCAGCGCCAACGGTATCGTCGCCACGCCCCACAGCCAGCGCAGCAGCGCGCAGTTGCACGTGCACCTGCAAGGCGATCACCTGCCACTGACCGAGCTGATCAACGCTGCCGAAGCCGCCCTCGGCACAGCCGTACAAACCGCCGTAAAACGCGCGGACGAACAAGCCTTCGCCCTGGCCAACGGGCAGAACCTGATGTTCTGCGAAGACGCCGCACGCCGCCTTAACCTC
The DNA here is from genome assembly GCF_012030485.1 of Pseudomonas sp. B14(2022). NCBI lineage: Bacteria > Pseudomonadati > Pseudomonadota > Gammaproteobacteria > Pseudomonadales > Pseudomonadaceae > Pseudomonas > Pseudomonas sp. B14(2022). The sequence goes on along the minus strand of NZ_JAAUVM010000009.1, from coordinate 104,907 downwards.
GCCTTGAAACGCTCGGATGCCGTCAAAGCCTTCCACCTCAAAGTGATCCACGCCGAAAGCCTGCACGCGCACGATGCCGTGGCTGAAAGCCGCTGGACGAGAAACCCTTCATGATCAGTTGCACCGCCTTGCGCTGGGGCGCCCCCGGCCAACCGCTCACTCCCGCCGTGGATTTCACCCTGGAAAAAGGCAGCCTCACCGGTGTGATCGGCCCCAACGGCTGCGGCAAAAGCAGCCTGCTCAAAGTCATCGCTGGCCTGCAAAAACCGTTGGCGGGCAAAGTGACCGTGGATGTTCCACGCCGAGGTGGCCTGTCGTTCCTGCCCCAGCAACAGCACCTTGACCGTCAGTTCCCCATCAGCCTGCAAGAACTGGTCGCCGCCGGTCTATGGGGCACACGGCTCACCCCGCAACAACGCAGCGAACGCCTGCAAGCGGTACTGGAAGACTGGTGCCTCAGCGGTCTGGAACAGCGCCCGCTGATGGCGCTGTCAGGCGGCCAGCTACAACGCGCATTGCTCGCTCGCATGAGCCTTGCCGAGTCGCCAGTGTTGCTGCTTGACGAGCCCCATGCCGCTCTGGACGAAGAAGGCCAAGCGCTTTGCTGGAACCATATCCACGCCTGGCACGCCGAAGGCCGAACGTTGGTGGTGGTGTGCCATGACCTCGCCTCCGTACGCCATCACACCCAGCAAGTGGTGCAAATCAAAAGCAGTGGCTGTGTGTTCGGTTCCAGCAAAGAGTTGATCCGTCCGCAGCCGCACATGCAGGTGGCCTGATGCACTTCGCCGCCCATCTGTGGATGCCCTTCCTCGACTTCGTCTTCATGCGTCGCGCCCTTATGGGCGGGCTGGTGCTCGCCTGCAGCACCGCTCCGCTCGGCGTATTTCTGATCCTGCGCCGCATGAGCCTGATCGGTGACGCCGTCGCCCACGGCATATTGCCCGGCGCTGCACTGGGCTTCTGGTTCGCGGGCTTGAGCTTGCCCGCGCTGACCATCGGCGGCCTGGGCGCGGGCCTGAGCATGGCCGGCCTGTCGGCGTGGATCACCCGCCGCACCGGCCTGCGCGAAGACGCCAGCCTCGCCGCTATCTATCCCATCTCCCTCGCCGCCGGTGTATTGATCCTGGGCCTGGCCGGCAAGCGCCTGGACCTGCTGCACCTGCTGTTCGGCTCTGCCCTGGCCGTCGACGAAACCACCCTGACCGGCATGCTCTGGGTCTCCGGGTTCAGCCTGATCGCCATGGCGCTGATCTACAAACCGCTGCTGCTGGACACCCTCGACCCGCTGTTCCTGCAAACCGTCAGCCGCCTTGGCCCCCTGGCCCACGGCTTGTTCCTGACCCTGGTGGTACTGAACCTGGTGATTGGCTTCCAAGCCATCGGCGCCTTGATGGTGGTGGGATTGATGATGTTGCCGGCCATCGCTTCACGCTTCTGGAGCCGGCGCCTGCCGGTGTTGATCGCTGTATCGGCGGTGCTGGGATGCCTGTCGGTGTGGTTGGGTTTATTGCTGTCGTTCTACTTCTCGCTGCCCAGCGGCCCGGCGATTGTGCTGGTGGCTGGCGGTGGGTACCTGCTGTCCGTGGTCTTCGGTCCGGTGCACGGCTTGCTGCGCCGCCCGCCTTTGCTTACATCCCAATGAGGTGTTTCCCGATGCGCGCTCTACTCGTGCTGTTCAGTCTGCTGCTGCCGCTTTCGATGGCCCAGGCCGCCGACAAACTCCAAGTGGTTACCAGCTTCAGTATTCTCGATGACATCACCCACCAGATCGGTGGCGAGCACATCCAGATCAGCAACATGGTCGGCCCCGACGCCGATGCCCATACCTACGAGCCAACCCCGGACGATGCCAAGGCGCTGCTCAAGGCCAAGGTGATCATCAAGAACGGCCTGGGCTTCGAGCCGTGGCTGGATCGCCTGGTCACCAGCACCGAAACCAAGGCCACGGTGGTCACCGCCAGCAAAGGTGTGATCTCCCACACCATGGAGGAAGACGGCGAAACCATCCCCGACCCGCACGCCTGGCACAACCTGGCCAACGCCGAAATCTATGTGAACAACATCACCAAGGCGCTGGTAGCTGCCGACCCGGCCAACAAGGCCGACTACCTGCGTAACAGCCAGGCCTACCTGAAGGAAATCTACCGCCTGCTGGCCGAAGCCAAGACCAAATTCGGCGCGCTGCCGCCGGGTAACCGTCGCATCGTTACCTCCCATGACGCCTTCGGCTACCTGGGCCAGGCCTATGGCATCCAGTTCCTGGCGCCGCAAGGCCTGTCCACCGAACGTGAACCGTCGGCCGCCGAAGTCGCCGCGCTGATCACCCAAATCCGCAAAGACAAGGTCAAGGCCGTGTTCATGGAAAACATCAAGGACTCGCGCCTGCTCAAGCAGATCGCCGATGAAAGCGGCGCGCAGATTGGCGGCACGCTGTACTCCGACGCCCTGGCCGCAGAAGGGCCGGCGAGCACCTTCATAGGGCTGTTCGAGTACAACCTCAACACCCTGTGCGCCGCGTTGAGCAAGCCATGACCCTGAGCATGCTCGAACTGGAAGGGGCTGCCGTCGGCAGCCGCTTTCCACTCGCAGCCGTGCTCGACGCCCTGCCGTGGAACAGCGACGGCCTGATCGCCGCCATCGCCCAGCAACACGGCAGCGGCGAAGTGTTGATGTTGGCCTGGATGAATCGCCAGGCCCTCAACGAAACACTGGCTACCGGGCAGGTCTGCTATTGGTCGCGCTCGCGCCGACAGCTGTGGCGCAAAGGCGAAAGCTCCGGCCACTGGCAACAGTTGGTGCAAGCGCGCCTGGATTGTGACGGCGACGCGGTACTGCTGATCGTCGACCAGCAAGGCCCGGCCTGCCACACCGGCCGCCACACCTGTTTCTACAACGCCATCGACGGCGCCTACGTTCACATCATTACGGAGCCAGTTGCATGATCCGCAAGAACCCTTCCGGCGATCTGCCGGTGATTGCCGAATCGGCCTACGTCGACAAGACCGCGATCATCTGCGGCAAAGTCATCATCGGCGAGAACGTGTTTGTCGGCCCCTACGCCGTGATCCGCGCCGACGAAGTCGACGCCAGCGGCGCCATGGACCCGATCACCATCGGCGCCAATTCCAATATCCAGGACGGCGTGGTCATCCACTCCAAGTCCGGCGCGGCGGTGACGATAGGAGCATTTACATCCATCGCGCATCGCTCCATCGTCCACGGCCCGTGCACGGTCGGCGACCGCGTATTTATCGGCTTCAACAGTGTGCTGTTCAATTGCGCCGTCGGCGATGGATGCGTGGTGCGCCATAACTCGGTGGTCGACGGCCGTGACTTGCCCGCCGCCTTCTACGTGCCCTCCACCACCCGTATCGGGCCGAATACCGACTTGTCGCAATTCCCGCCGGTGAGTGTCAGCGCCTCGGAGTTTTCCGAAGACGTGGCACGTACCAACGTCGACCTGGTGCGCGGTTACAAAGCCCTGCAAAACGAGTTCTGAGCCATGAGCCGCCTGCTGATCCGCAATGCCCGCCTGGTGAATGAAGGCCAGGAGTTCGATGCCGACGTGCTGGTCGTCAATGGCCGTATCGAGAAGATCGCCAGCAGTATCGAGGGAAACGCCGCGCCGGTGGCCATCGACGCCCAAGGCCAGTGGCTGCTGCCGGGCATGATTGACGATCAGGTGCATTTTCGCGATCCGGGCGCGCCGGACAAGGGCAGCTTCTACAGCGAGTCCCGCGCGGCCGTGGCCGGCGGCATTACCAGCGTGATGGACATGCCCAACACCCAGCCCGCCACGCTGAACCTGGAAGCCCTGGCCGATAAAAAGCGCCGCGCGGCCCTGCACTCGGTGGCCAACTATGGCTTTCACTTCGGCGTCAGCAACGACAACCTCGACACCGTCGCCGCCCTCGACCCACGCGAAGTGGCCGGGGTCAAAGTGTTCATGGGCGCCTCTACCGGCAATATGCTGGTGGACGATCCACGGATCCTGGAACGGCTGTTTGCCGAAGTGCCGACCATTCTGCTGGCCCACTGCGAACACACGCCGAGCATCCAAGCCAACGAGCAGCGCATGCGTGAGCGCTTTGGTGACAAGATCCCCGCCGTCGCCCACCCGCTGATCCGCGATGCCGAAGCCTGCTATCGCTCATCCTCCTTCGCCGTGGAATTGGCCAAGCGTCACGGTACACGCCTGCACGTGCTGCACCTGACCAGTGCCCGCGAGCTGGAATTGTTCGAAGACAAACCGCTGGCGCAAAAACGCATTACCGCTGAAGTCTGCGTGCATCACCTGCTGTTCGATGACCACGACTATCACCGCCTCGGCCACCAGATCAAATGCAACCCGGCGATCAAGACCCGCGCCGACCGCGACGCCCTGCGCCTGGCCTTGCTGAGTGATCGTCTGGATGTGATTGGCACTGACCATGCGCCGCATACCTGGGCGCAAAAACAGTTGGGGTATCGTGAAGCGCCCTCGGGTTTGCCCCTGGTGCAACACGCGCTGCCTGCGCTGTTGGAGTTGGTGGCCGATGGGCTGCTGCCCCTGGCCACCCTGGTGGCCAAGACCAGCCACCGTGTCGCCGACCTGTTTGCCATCCCCGACCGGGGTTATCTACGCGAAGGGTATTGGGCCGACCTGGTGCTGATCAAACCGGAGCCCGAGGGAAAGCCGGTCAGGGATGAGCCGATTCTTGCCCGCTGTGGTTGGACGCCGTTCGCCGAACGTCGCTTTCGCCACAGTGTGAGCACCACCTTGGTCTGCGGCCACCTGGCCTGGCACAACGGCCAGGTAGTCGACAGCTGCCAGGGTTTACCCCTGCATTTCCTAAGGTAGGAGCGCGCTTGCTCGCTCCTATTAAGCGCGAGGCTTGACCGTACCGCAATCGGTGCCCAGCCATTGGGCGTGGGTATCCAGGCTGCCCTTCTGCTGAACGCCGGTGGCATTGAAGGTGCCGTTGACGGTGGTGGTGAATTCTTTCTGGCTCTGGAAAGTAGCGACGCCGGTGCCCTGGGCTTTCGGGCAACTGAAACGGAATTTCCACTGGTTACCGGTCTTGTCGGTCACTTCCTGTTTGCAGCCCGATTGCGGGTCGGTCAGGGGGATTGAATCAGAGGCGACCTGTGCCGGGGTGAGGCACACCTGCACGCCTTTGCCGGCCATGGTGATGCCTTGCTTTTCCAGCATGGCGCGCTGTTCGGGGGTCATCTGTTGCTTGAGCTGACCGAGGATCAGCGACAGGTCCGGCAGGTCCTGGTTATCGACTTTCATGTTGCTGGTGGTCAATTCCCACAAGCCCGGCGCCAGCATCTGCGCCTGCGCTGCCACCGGCAACGACAAACCAACAACCATGGCCAAACCAAGCAGACGAGCATTCATCGGGTAACTCCTGGGCAATTGTGGGCGTTAGACGCCACAAAAGTGCCAGTGTTGCACGGCAAATAAAATAGCGACATTCGCAGCCGTTCATGGTCTGTTAGGCATTGGATTGCCTGGAGTACCGTCGTCCATGGATTTCTTTGGCCCGCACCTGCTCGCCTACTTCATCGCCACGCTGCATTTTCTCGGGACTCTCGCCGCGATCCACGCGGTGCTGACCGTCAGGACCGCCCAAGGCTCGATCGCCTGGGCCCTGTCGCTGATGTTCATGCCCTACCTCACGCTGATCCCCTACCTGATTTTTGGCCGCAGCACCTTCGACGCGTACATCCAGGCCCGCCGCCAGGCCAATCAGGAAATGCACACCGCCATCGCCGAGCTGAACTGGCGCCCATGGGTCGAAGAAGCCCTCGCCGCGCGTAATTCCAGCGCCTACGCCTCACTGCGTGCCATGCCCAAACTGGGCCGCATGCCGTGCCTGGCGAACAACGAAGTGCGCTTGCTGATCAATGGCGACGCCACCTTCGGTGCGATCTTCGAGGCCATCCGCAACGCACAAACCGCCGTACTGTTTCAGTTCTTCATCATCCATGACGATGAACTCGGCCGTCAGTTACAGGCTTTGTTGAAGGAAAAGGCCGCCCAAGGCGTGGGCATCTACGTACTGTACGACCGTATCGGCAGCCATGCCCTGCCCCATCGCTACGTGCAATCGCTGCGCGACGCCGGGGTGCAGGTCAAGGCATTCGCCACCCGCAGCGGTTGGCTCAATCGTTTCCAGGTCAACTTCCGCAACCATCGCAAGATCGTGGTGGTGGACGGTGTCACCGGGTTTGTCGGTGGGCACAATGTGGGCGATGAATACCTGGGCAAAAAACCGCCGCTGGCGCCGTGGCGCGATACCCACGTGCAAGTTACCGGCCCGGTAGTGGCGTGCCTGCAGGAGTCGTTTGCCGAGGACTGGTTCTGGGCCGCGCGCGAGCTGCCGCCGCTGATCCTGCCGGACGCCTACCCCGAAGACGGCGTGCTCTGCCAATTGCTCGCCAGCGGCCCGGCCGACCCGTATGAAACCTGTTCGCTGTTTTTCGTCGAGGCTATCCACGCGGCAACCGAGCGCGTGTGGATCACCAGCCCGTATTTCATCCCTGACGAAGCGGTCTTCGCCGCCCTGCGCCTGGCGGTCCTGCGCGGGGTGGATGTACGCCTGCTGCTGCCATCGCGGCCCGACCACCGCATCGTGTACGCCGCGTCCAGCCTGTATGCGATCGAAGCGGTGCGCGCCGGTGTCCGGGTGTTCCGCTACACACCGGGTTTCCTGCATCAAAAGGTGGTGTTGGTGGACAGCGAGATCAGCGCCATCGGCAGTGCAAACATGGATAACCGTTCGTTCCGGCTGAATTTCGAAGTGATGTTGCTGACGGTCGACGAAGCCTTCGCCAAGCAGGTGGAGCAGATGCTGCTGGACGACTTCGCCCTGGCCCATGAAGTGAGCCAGGAAGAAAGCCGCGAGACCCGCCGCCTGCAACAACTGGGCATGCGGGTGGCGCGCTTGATCTCACCGATTCTCTAACAGCCAATGCGGTAAAAAATGTGGGAGGGAGCTTGCTCCCTCCCACATTTGGATCTCCACCTTTCTGGAACATCAGCTCAGCGATAGATATCCTCCCGCGTCCACGGCAGTTCATGGCTGCCATCCGCGTGAGGCTTCACCGCGAGAATCTGGTGCAGGTTGATCCAGCCCCGGGCAAACGCATAAGCACACCCGGCCAGGTACAGCCGCCAGATGCGCAACGCTTGCTCCGGCACCAGCTTCGCCGCCGCTTCCAGGTTGTCTTCCAGGCGCTCGCTCCAATGGTCCAGGGTGCGCGCGTAATGCAGGCGCAGGCTTTCGACGTCGACCACTTCCAGCCCGACTTCACTGATCTCAGCGGTCATCATCGCCAAATGGGGCAGTTCGCCGTTGGGGAACACATAACGCTCGATAAACTCCCCAGCGCCACGGCCCACGGGCCGGCCGTCGGTGTGCTTGGCGGTAATGCCATGGTTCATCACCAGGCCGCCTTCGCGCACGGCACCAAACATGGTCTTGCAGTATTGCGCCAGGTTGGCGTGGCCGACGTGTTCGAACATGCCCACGCTCACCACTTTGTCGAAACGACCATCCTGGGGCAGATCGCGGTAGTCGAGCAGTTGCAGGTCGATCCGGTCTTCCAGGCCCTCCGCTTTCACCCGCTCCTTGGCCAACGCCAGCTGCTCTTTACTCAGGGTGATGCCAAACACCTTGACCCCGAACTCCCGCGCCGCAAACCGCGCCAGCCCGCCCCAGCCACAGCCTACGTCGAGCAGGTATTCGCCTGGCTGCAAACGCAATTTGCGGCACAGGTGGCGGAATTTGTCTTGCTGGGCCTGGTCGATGGATTCGCTGCCGGTTTCGAAATAACCGCAGGAGTACGCCATGTCCTGGTCCAGCCATAGCTGGTAGAACGCGTTGGACAGGTCGTAATGGTAGGAAATAGCCGCGGCGTCAGTGGCTTTGTCGTGGATCGAGCGCACCGGCAGACTCCTGCCGTCGTCCTCGACCAGGGCATGACTCAACTCATCACAGACCCGGATCACTTCGCTGATGGAACCTTCCAGCTCCAGTTTGCCCTCGACGAAGGCTTCACCCAACGAGTCGAGTGTGGGATGGGTCAGTTGGGGCACGACCGTGGGGTCCTTCACCACGATGGTCACACTGGGCTCGGGGCCCAAGCTGAATTCATGGCCATCCCAGAGTCGAAGACGCAGCGGCAGCTGTAGATTCTGTAAGGCCGGTGGAAGTTGCGCGAGCATGAGTAATCCCCCCTTGTTTCAGACGTCTGGAATGAGGGTAGACCATCCCGAGAAAAAGTAGGAGGCTATCGATTTGATAGCGTTCTTCTATGGGGCTCGGCGCTGGAGCAAACCGTCCTGGATCCACTGTTTCAGCCATGTCACCGCTTGCAGTGGTGCACCCTCTCCATAAGTGACTGCCAACTCTGCACACAGTTCTGAAAAATCCCAGCCGGTGGTCACCATCCCCGCCAAGGCGCAGGCCTCGAAGGGTTCCAGGCTGCGGTAACGGCATACATTCTGGTGGCGCCACACCACGCAGATGTGTGCGGGATCAAGCACCTCGCTGCCTGGGAAACTGGATTTATCCTTGCTGGATCGCCAGATCGCCAGCGTGTTGAAGCGGCAGAGTAACTGCTGCACTGAAGGCGCCAGGTTGACCTGTAGACCCGGCCATTCTTCGGCAGGCAACAACGCCATGTCATCCAGCGTCAGCAACCGCCCTTCGGGCGCGTCAAACGCCAGGGTGAACGCCCACTCCAACCGCGCCAGCTCGGCCAGCGGCGCGCTTTGTTCGGCCACCAGATGCTCAAGGATAAACGCCGCAAACCGCTCCCCCAGCCAGCGCAAACTGTAATGCGCAGAGGGATGGCGGCGAACATAGGCTTCGCTCAGCAACGCAAACTCATCATCCCCCAGCCAATACCGGATGGCACCGAAGTCATGTCGCAGCACGTCCTGCAACCGCGAGAGGTAGGCATTGTGATAAATCGCCAGGCCCGTTTCCACATCCAGTGTCGGCCCACCAAGCAACGTGGCGGCGAAATCACTGCTGGCAACCGGCGTCTCGGATAACAGGTGCCGTTCAAAAGCCAACTGCCAATCGGTCAGGCGCATAACGCTCTCCTGGCCAGGGCGGTGGCCCCCAGTTCGCGGGCCTTGCTCAACTCGGTGAGCAGTTCTTCGAGCGGCGGGAAATGGTCATCGCGCTCCAACAATGTCGAGACCGGCCCCACGTGCTCCAGGGTCTGTTGATACAGCGCCCACACCGGATCGCACACCGGATGGTCGTGGGTATCGACCACGTAGTCGCCGTAATCCATATGCCCCGCCAAATGCAACTGGCGGATGCTGTCGGGCGGCAGGTTGCGGATGAAGGTCCAGGCATCGAAGCCATGGTTGCGTGCACTGACATACACATTGTTAACGTCCAGCAGCAACTGGCAGCCCGACAAGTGGGCCAGGGCATTGAGGAATTCCCATTCGGTGAATTCATCCGCCTTGGCACGCACATAGCTGGAGACGTTTTCCAGCACCAGCGGGCGCTGCAACACATCCTGCACTTGGCGAACGCGAGCGGCCACGTGGTAGAGGCTTTCTTCGGTGTAAGGCAGGGGCAGCAGGTCGTGCAACTGGTGCGCGCTGCCACGGCTCCAGCATAGGTGATCGGAAATCCACGCCGGCTGGATGCGCTCGGCCAGGGATTTGATTTGCTTCAGGTAATCGATATCGAGGGCATGAGGCCCACCAATGGACAGGGACACACCGTGCATCACCAGAGGATAGCGCTCGGCTATTGCGTCCAGGTAGTACAAGGCCTTGCCGCCCTGAACCAGATAATTCTCGGAGATCACTTCGAACCAATCCACCGGCGGCGATTGTTCAAGGATCTGTTGATAGTACTCACTGCGTAAACCCAGGCCGTAACCAAGGCTCGGAAGGGAAACAGGCATAGGACACTCCAGGGAAAAGTGTCCGCAGCGGTGGGTGCAGCCGCTGCGGTTGCACTCGGTGGCCGGTTACTCGCCGACGGTGCCGCCTTTCTGGTCGCACATGGCCTTGCTCATGGACAGGAAGCCCTGGCCCTTGCAAGCTCCCTGGCCTTTGCAGGCGTGGTCTTTGGTCTTGCAATCGTTCTGGCCTTTGCAGGCGTTGACGCCATAGCAGTGAACGGTGGCGTCTGCGGCTTGTACCTGGGTAGCAACACCAGCAAACATGGTGGCGGCAGCCATCGCCAGCGCAGCACCAGCAGCAGCGGATTTAATCTTCATTCTTGTATTCCTCATGATCGGTAGTGGCGTCGGCCTGAACGGATTGCCCAGTCTCGACACTGCACTAGAGTGAGGCCCCACATCGGCGTTACAGCCGTGTGCAAATATTCCCGAAAATTAATCCTCAAGCTTCGACAGCGGTTCCTGAAACCGCAGCAAACGCCCGGCATTGCCCAGTACCAGCAAGGTGCTGAGGTTATGCAACACCGCCGCAATCATTGCCCCCGCAGCACCCAACCAGCCAAAGGCGGCAAACACCACGATGGCCAACGTCCAGCCCAGGCCGATGACCACGTTGACCTGCAACGTACGCCGGCACTGGCGACTCAAGCGCACACAGGTGCCCAGGCGCCGCAGGTCGCTGCCGATCAACACCACATCCGCCGAGGCCAGCGCAATGTCCGCCCCGCCCGCGCCCATGGCCACGCCGACCACCCCAGCCTTGAGCGCCAGGGAATCGTTGATCCCATCACCGACCACCATGGGCCGGAAGCCGCTGCCGATTTCCCCCAGCACGCGGTTGAGCTTGTCCTCGGGCAATGCCTGGGCTTCGACATCGCTGATGCCCACGTCCAGCGCCAGGCTGTCGGCCACGCTTTGACGGTCGCCAGTGAGCAGCAGTTGGCGGCCCAGGCCCAAATCCCGCAACTCTTGCAGGGCTTGGCGCGCCTCCGGCTTGACGCTGTCGGCCAGCAGCAGCCAGGCCAGAAACTGCCCGTTCAGGGCCAGCCCGGCAATCGGGCCGTCATGGTCAGGCACGGCGGTGGTGACAATACCCAATTGCTCGAACAACTCGGGACGGCCCAACGCCGCTTCGCCCTGCTCGGTCTGTGCCACAACGCCCAAGCCCTGGCGCTCGCGAATATCCGTGAGCGCCAGCATTTGCGCCTGAGTCGCCAACCCCGCCAACGCACGGCTGACCGGGTGGCTGCTGGCCGAACCGAGGCTGGCCGCAAGGTTGAGCAGCGCCTGGCGATCGGTCAATGCGCTCTCGATGGACTGCAAACGCAGGGTGCCAAAGGTCAGGGTGCCGGTCTTATCCACCACCAGCGAGGTCAGGTCCGCCAACTCTTCGAGGAACGCCGAGCTGCGAATCAGGATCCCATGCCGGGCCGCTACGGCGATGCCGGCAATCGCCGTCGCCGGTGCCGACAGCACCAGGGCGCACGGGCATGCCGCTACCAGCACCGCGAGCATCGCCTGGGCGTCATTGGTCACAAACCAGGTCACTGCCGCCAGCAGCAACACCAGCACCATATAGCTGCCCGCGTAACGCTCCAGCAGCCGCGTGATCGGCGGCTTGGAACGTTCGGCGTTCTGCATCAGCGCGATGACTTTGCCCAGGGTCGACTCATTGCCGGTGCGCGTCACTTGCAGACGGAGCAGGCCATCGAGGTTGATCGCCCCGCCAAACACCTGCACCCCCACACTGGCTTCCAACGGCACCGACTCGCCGGTGATCGGCGCCGTGTCCAGGCTCGCCTGGCCCGACAGCACCACGCCATCGGCAGGCACGCGATCACCGGCCCGCACTTCGACGATATCGCCGGTGCTCAGCGTGCCGTTATCCACTTCGATGATGCTGCCGTCGGCCTGCACCCGCCGCGCATGGCTGCGGGTCAGTTTACCCAGGGCATGAATCGCCTCCTGGGAGCCGATCACGCTGCGCTCTTCCAATACGTGGCCAAAGATCATGATGATCGGCAGCAGCGCGGCGGTCAGCAGATCGCCGGTGGCCCAGGCGCCGAGCATCGCCAGGGCGATCAGTTGGTCGGTAATGCCATGCAGGCTGGGAAAACGCAGGCTGTACCAGGCCGAGCGCATCACCGGCACCGCCACCAGTAACGAGGCGACACCGAGCAGCAACTGGCTGACGCCCGTCTGGTCCGGCGCCAGCCAGCGCCATACCAGGCCCAGCGTCAGCAAGCCCAGGGCGAGCATGGCCAGGGTCAATTGCCGGGCAGCGCTGCGCTGTTCGGCGGAGGTCAGCATGGGTGCGCTCATTGTTCGGCTCCCTGGATGATCAAGCGGGAGTCGTCTTTAGGATCGACCGTGGTCACGGAGCCCGCCTGGCCGAGAATCTTCGGCATACGCTCGCGGTACAGGCGCAACAGCAAGCCCGGGTCTTTGACCTGGGCCAGGCTGGCGACCGTAGCGGTTTGCGCCTGGGCATTGGCCAGGCGTTCACTGGCCTGGGCGTGGGCGACCTGCACCAGGCGGTCGGCCTGCTGGTTGGCGGTCTGGGTGAGTTTTTCCGCTTCGGTCCGGGCGTTTGCCACGACTTTGTCGGCTTGTTGACTGGCGGTGAGTACGGCGTTGAACGCGTTCACCGCCGGGCCCGGCAGGCTCGATTGCACATCCACCCGCGTCACCTCGATGCCCAACCCCAGGCCGGTGGCGGCCAACTCGGCCAGGCGTTTGTTGATGCCTTGCACCAAGTCACCCCGCAGCCGCTCGCGACGCTCGGCGGCGCCGTTGTCGGTGCCGATCAATTCGGGGCGCGCCACCAGGATCGTGTCCAGATCGCGCGCGGCCGTCAGGGCCACGGCGCTGCGGGTCACCAGGCGATCCAGGGCAGCCAGCACATGCGCGCCCTGCAACACAAAGGCGTAGGGCTCGGTGACCTTGTAGAACACCCGCACATCCAGCTGCACCACTCCGGCATCGCCGGTCAGCAAATAGCCGGAGCCGGCCAGGGCGTCGCTCAAGGGCGTGGCGAAACTGGCCACGCGATCCGCCTGCACCGCCGCATCGGAACGCAACAGGTTCTCCACCCGACGCTCGATCACCCGGTCGGCCGCCGGCAATAACACCACCTGCTCGAACGGCTGCGGCCAAGCCAGCAGCAGCCCGGCATTCTGGATGCGGTCGAGGGCGCCGAAGTGCAGCACCACGGCGCGGTTCTGCGGGTCGATCTGCCGCACATTGGAAAACGCCCACGCCAACGCCGCCAACACGGTCACCGCGTACAACGCCAGGAACGTCAGGCGCCCGGCCTGGATCCAGGGGCTGTCCGGGCTGTCACGCTCGGTCATGGCTGAACGTCCTTGGGCCCGTCCACCAACGCGCGAAAGGGCGCGGCGTCGGTGCGCAGGATGATCTTGGTGCCGGGGGTCACGACCGTGCCCAAGGTATCCAGGGAGCGCAGCAGATTATACAGCTGCGGATTGCCGGCATAGGCACGCCCATAAATCTGCGCGGCCTCGACCCGTGACTGGGCTTCGATGTCGGCGGCTTTCACCGTGGCGTCGGCCTGCACGATGCGCGCGTCACGCTCAGCCGCGGAGCGAATCTGCGCGGCCTCGCGCTTGCCCACGGCCGTGCGTTCGGTGGCGATGGTTTCACGCTCGGCACGCATGCGGTCGACGGTGGCGGTCAGCGTGACCGACGGCAACGTCAGGCGCTCGATCCCCACCTGCACCACACGCACGCCATAGGTGGTGAGCAATTGTTGATCAATCTGCTGGCGCAGCTGCGCCTCGAAATCGGCGATGCGCACCTGGCTGGCGTCGGTGTTGATCAAGCTCGACAGGTCAAAGCTGGCCGCCGTGGTTTCCAGCGCCGAGCCGACGAAGGTGCGAATCTGCCGCGCCGCCTCATCCGGCTGGTTCTGCACGGCACGCATAAAGCGCTGCACATTGTCGGCATCGCCCTGCACCTGCCACGCCACATAGGCCTGCACGATAATCCGCAGGCCGTCGCGCGTGCCCACATCCTGCAAGCCACTGGAGGTGGTGCGCAGGCGCAAGTCCACCGGGATCGCCGCTTCGAACGGCGCCGGCCAGCGCCAGCCCAGGCCCGGTTCCAGCAACACCCGCGACGGGTTGCCAAAGCGGGTAATCACCGTGGCCTCGCCGGAGCGCACCTGCACCAGGCTCGCCGCCGCCACCGCAAACAGCACCAGCAACACCGCCCAGGCCATGCGACGCCAAGGGAAAGGACCCGCCGCCTGTTCATCACCGTGATGATGGTGATGGTGGCCGTGGTGGTGACCATGATCGTGAGAATGAGCGCTCAACAGACAGACTCCTTATTGAACGGCTTTACGCGGCAGCGAAGGGTCGGCCGGCAAAGTAAAAGAACGCAGATCAATCGTCGGTGCACCCTCGGCGCCCAGGCGGTGATCCAGAATAAGCAGCTTGGCGTGGGCCAGGCCCAGGCTGAGTTGGCCCAGGTACTGTTCCAGCACAAAGGCCCGACCGGCCGTGGCGTAGGCCTTTTGTTCGGCGGTAAAGCGCAGGTCGGCCGCTTGGGCGCCGGCATTCACTTCGCGGGCAGTGGCCAAGGCCTGGTCGCGGGCGGTGCTGGCTTGCAGCAAGGCCTGGTTGGTGTGTTCGCTGGCAGCGCCGCGCTCGCGGGAAATCAGGGCCTGGGCGCCGATCTGCGCGGCTTGCACGCCGTGGTAGGCGTTGGCGGCGCCGGCCGGTGGGTGGATGGCTTCCACGACGGTGGCGAGGATTTCCACACCGCTGTCGAGTGTCTGCAAGTCCGCCTGCACGGCGCGGCCGATTTCGTCGGCCAGGCGGGTGCGTTGTTCGCCGAGCAATTCGTCGAGGGTGCGCGAAGCAAAATCGTGCACCAGGATGCGGCTGGCGGTGCTGCGAATCAGGGTCGGCACATCCGCACTGTTATAGGTGGCGGCGAGTGCGGCCTGATCGGTGAGGCCGATGCGGTAAACGAAGCGCACATCCATGTTGACGATCTGGAAGCTCTGTTTATCGCCGCTGCTGCTGGCGATCACCTGGGATTTGTCATTCACATGGCTGGCGTCCCACAACCGATTGGCAATCAGCGGCGCCGGGCCTTCCGCAGGCGCCAACTCCGGTACGGAGGCCTCACTGACGCTGGTGGCCAACTCATGCACCACACCGTTCTCAACGTTGATCACGCGGCCCAAGGGCCACGGCAAGCCGGTATGCAGGCCTGGGCCGAACACCTCGACGGGTTTGCCAAAGCGCTCATAAATCCCACGGCCTTGCAGAGGCACTTCATGCACGCCGGTCAGCGCCCAGCCGACCGCCAGCACCACCAGCAACACCGGCAAAAACGCGCGGCGCATGTAGGTAAACGCCCAGATCTGGCGCAGGTCGATGCCGAAGCGGTTATGTAATTCGTGCTGCAACGCCAGCAGCGGTTGTGGCGGCCAGCGCAGCAACCCGGCGATGAAGCTTTGCGCCATCAGGCGTGGTTCAAGGCGCGGCTGGCGCGGGCTGAACAGCGACAGCACGCCTCTTAATAGAAACTCCAGCGCCACCAGCGCCGGCAACAGCCCGACCAGCACCGCCAGGCGCAACGGCCAGACTGACTCATCCCCCGCAAACAGCAGGCAAATGGCGCTGACCACCAGACAGATAATCGCGACCCGACTCAACTGCGCCAGTTGCGCGGCTTCCGGCCACTGGGCCGTGGTTTCCTGAGCCAGGCGCCGTTCGAACACCAGCAAGCCGAACGCCAGCGCCAACGCCAATGCCGCCCCCACGCTGGCCGCTTGGCCGACAGGCGCCGAGGGCAGGGCCAGGTTCCAGAATTCGATGATGCTGACCAGTGCCAGCAGCGACCAGCCGCCCAGCCACAAGACCGGGGCGCCAATCTGCCGGCCAAAGCGCCCCACCAGGCGTGCGTAACGACCCGTTTCTTCAACGGGTAATTCGGCCGCCGGCTCCTCCAGCGCCTGGGCACGCCAATCGGCTACCCACCACGCCGACTGCAGCCCTGCCACCAGCACCAACAGGGCCGATGCGCAGTTGATCAACACCACCGGCCAGATCGACACAGGTGCAAACAGCGCGACAAACAACGCCAGCACCCAACCGACAATGGCGAGCACCGTCAGGCTGATACCGGCTTGCCGCAATCGGCGGGCATGGAACAGCCCCTGCTGAAAACGCGGCAGGCCTTCCACCGAAGCGCCGTCCGCCTCTAGATCCACTTGCATCCACTCACGCCCGCTCGTACACAATTCGTTACGATATAACACGCGGCGTGAAATTTTTGTTCGTTAAACAGCGTTTTTAAGCTGCACACAGATCTCCTGTGGGAGGGGGCTTGCTCCCGATGGCGGTTGATCAGCCAGCACCTGCATCGACTGACAAACCGCTATCGGGAGCAAGCCCCCTCCCACATTTGTCCTTCAGTGCTTTCAAGATCGTGACTAAACCCCCATAAACACGAGCCATCACTGGTACAGGCCATGAATAATCGGCACACTCCAGACAGTTTTTCGCGGGCTCTCGGACAAGGAAGCGTCACCCCTCATGATTTCGATCTATCAGCTCAAACCGCGTTTTCAGAACCTGCTGCGCCCCCTCGTGCAGCGCCTCTATGACAACGGCACCACGGCCAACCAGATCACCGTGCTGGCCGGGGTCATTTCCCTGCTGGTCGGCCTGTTGATCGCCAGCTTCGCTCAACACCTGTGGCTGTTTGCGCTGATCCCGCTGTGGATGATCCTGCGCATGGCCCTCAACGCCATCGATGGCATGCTCGCCCGGGAATTCGGCCAGCAGTCGCGTTTGGGCGCCTACCTCAATGAACTGTGCGACGTGATTGCCGACAGCGCGCTGATTCTGCCCTTCGCGCTGATCCCCGGCGTGAGCCTGGTGCCGGTGCTGCTGGTGGCGCTGCTGGCGGTGTTCAGTGAATACGCTGGCGTGCTGGGGCCGATGGTCGGTGCGTCACGGCGCTATGACGGGCCGATGGGCAAAAGTGACCGTGCGTTCGTCCTCGGCGTGCTGGCCACCGGTGTGGCGCTCGGCTGGCTCGGCGCCGGCTGGGTCGACACGGTGATGTGGCTGGTTGCCGCCCTGCTCGCCTACACCCTGGTCAACCGGGTGCGCCAGGGCCTGAAAGAAGAACAACACATCTCCCCTTCTGCATAAGGATTTTGCAATGCGCGAACAGCAAGAGCACACCTTCAGTACCCATGACGGCGTCGAGCTTTTCTACCGTCATTGGCCGGCCAGCGCGCCGGTGGACGGCGAGCCGCGCAAGGCGATCCTGCTGTTTCACCGTGGCCATGAACACTCGGGGCGTATCGCGCACCTGGTGGATGAACTGGACTTGCCGCAGTTCGATTTCTTCGCCTGGGACGCCCGTGGCCACGGCCAATCGCCTGGCGAACGCGGCGACAGCCCGAGCTTCGCCACCAGCGCCCGTGACGTGCAGACCTTCCGCGACCATATCGGTGCCACCTATGGCATCGAGGAAGAAGAGTGTGCCGTGATCGCCCAAAGTGTCGGCGCGGTGATCGCAGCCACCTGGGTGCATGACTACGCGCCGAAAATCCGCGCCCTGGTGCTCGCGTCCCCGGCGTTCAAGGTCAAGCTGTACGTGCCCTTCGCCCGGCCGGGCCTGGCGCTCATGCGCAGGTTTCGCGGCAACTTCTTCGTCAACAGTTACGTCAAGGCCAAGTTCCTCAGCCATGACCCGGAGCGCGTGGCGTCCTACGACAGCGACCCGCTGATCACCAAGGCCATCTCGGTGAACGTGCTGTTGGGCCTGTACGAAGCCGCCGACCGGGTTGTCGCCGATGCCCAGGCGATTCAGGTGCCGACCCAACTGCTGGTCTCGGGCTCCGACTTTGTGGTGCACCGCAAACCCCAGCAGCAATTCTTCGACCGCCTTGGCAGCCTGAAAAAAGAACTGCATATCCTCCCCGGTTTTTTCCACGACACCCTCGGCGAGCGTGACCGCGCGGTGGCCGTGAGCAGCGCCAGGCGTTTTATCCTGCAGAACTTCGCGCAGCCGCTGGATCGCGCATCCCTGCTGGACGCCGACAAACTGGGCGCCACCTGCGCCGAATCCGAATCCCTCGCAGCCCCCTTGCCACGCAACTCCCTGCGCGACCTGTACTGGCGCCTGACCCGCGCCAGCATGGGCCTGGGCAAGAACCTGTCGGACGGCGTAAAGCTGGGCTTCGACACCGGCTTCGACTCCGGCAGCACCCTGGACTACGTGTACCGCAACACGCCCACCGGCAAGGGCGGGCTGGGCCGCATGATCGACACCAACTACCTCAACTCCATCGGCTGGCGTGGTATTCGCCAGCGCAAGTTGAACGTCGAGGAACTGCTGCGCCTGGCCATGGCCAAGCTGCGCGCAGAAGACCGCGAAGTGCGCATCGTCGACATCGCCGCTGGCCACGGGCGCTACATTCTTGAAGCGTTGCAGGGCGTGTCGCCGCTGCCGGAATCGATCCTGCTGCGCGACTACAGCGACATCAACGTGCGCGACGGTGGCGCGCTGATTCGTGAGAAAGGCTTGGGAGACATCGCGCAGTTCGTCAAAGGCGATGCGTTTGACCGCTTGGATTTGGCGGCACTGCAACCCAAGCCGACGCTGGCGGTGGTATCCGGGCTGTATGAATTGTTTGCCGATAACGCCATGGTCGGTGGTTCGTTGGCCGGCCTGTCTGAAGCCGTGGAGCCCGGCGGTTACCTGGTCTACACCGGCCAACCGTGGCACCCGCAGTTGGAACTGATCGCCCGCGCACTGACCAGCCATCGCCAGGGCCAGGCCTGGGTGATGCGCCGTCGCAGCCAGGCGGAAATGGATCAACTGGTAGAAGCGGCAGGCTTTCGCAAGATCACCCAGCGTGTGGATGAGTGGGGCATCTTTACCGTGTCCCTGGCCCAGAAGATCTGACCATGCGCGAACCCGGTTTATTGAAACCAGCGGTCCTGTGGCTGCTGCTGTTGGCGCCGCTGTTTTTCAGCACTTACGGCTTCGCCACCTGGGTCACCAGCCAGCGCAGCGACGTCGGCACCCTGGTGTTCGACTGGGAAACCCATATGCCGTTCTGGGCCTGGACCATCGTGCCCTATTGGTCCATCGACCTGCTTTACGGTTTCTCCCTGCTGCTGCCCACCAGCCGCCATGAGCTGAAGCAACACGCGCTGCGCTTGCTGAGCGCGCAGGTCATCGCCGTGAGTTGCTTCCTGATCTGGCCGCTGCGCTTCACCTTCGAGAGGCCGGAACTGGATGGCGTGTTCGGCTGGCTGTTTGCCGTGCTGGCGGGGTTCGACAAACCGTTCAACCAGGCGCCCTCGCTGCATATCGCGCTGCTGGTGATCCTGTGGGTCATGTATCAGCGCCACACCCAAGGGTTATGGCGCTGGCTGGTGCATGGCTGGTTCGCCTTGATCGGTATTTCGGTGCTGACCACTTATCAACATCACTTTATCGACTTACCCACAGGCGCCCTCGCCGGCTGGATCTGCGTGTGGCTGTGGCCGGTGGAACATCCAAGCCCCCTGCTGAATGCACGGCTTACCCGAGATTCGAAGCGCTGGCGCTTGGGCCTGCGCTACGGCCTGGGGGCGTTGGCACTGGCAGTTCTCGCGTTTTCCCTGGGCGGCGCCTGGTTATGGCTGCTCTGGCCGGCGGTGTCCCTGGGCTTGATCAAGGTGAATTACCTGGTGCTCGGCGCGTCGGGCTTTCAGAAACGCGCCGATGGCCGGCTCACGCCTGCGGCGCGCTGGCTGTATGCACCCTATCTGGCCGGGGCGTGGATAAATTCGCGCCTGTGGACACGCAAACACCCAAAGCCGGACCTGATTGTGGATAACGTGTGGCTTGGGCGGATTCCCAGTGCGAAAGAGCAGGATTCATTCAACGCCATCGTCGACCTCTGTGCCGAGTTGCCAATTAATCCACAGGGCCGCGCGTATCAAAGCATCCCCGTGCTGGACCTGATCGCCCCGACACCCACCGAATGCCAGCAAGCCGCCGAGGCCATCGAGCGCCTGCGTTCAAGCGGCCCGGTGCTGGTGTGCTGCGCCCTTGGCTACTCACGCAGCGCCACCGCGGTCGCCGCCTGGCTGCTGCACAGTGGGCGCGCCGCCACGGTGGACCAGGCGCTGGCTATTATTCGTACAGCGCGGGCCCATGTGGTCCTGCATCCTGCTCATCGTCAAGCGTTGGAGGGTTTGCCTCATGCCCGCTGATATGGAACTCCAGGTGGTCGCCAGCCTGCTGCGCCGTGGCCGTTCACTGGATCAGTTATCCACAGGCCTGACCGTGGCCGGTGTGTTATTTGGCCTCGCCCAGTTGCTGATGGCGAGTGTTTCAACCATCTGCCTGCTGCTCAGCCTGTGGATGATTATCCTGGGGCTGCTGCAAAAGTACTGGGCGCTGCGCGTTGCCTTCGACGCCGACCTGTTCGCCCTGCTGGCCCGCGATACCGAGCGCACCCCGGACCTCGACCAAGCTCTGCAAGCCCTCGGCCTGCAATCGCCCAAGCGTGCCGGCCGGCCCTGGACCGAGCGCCGTCGCGGTGCCCTCAAACTGTTGCGCAAACAAGCCTGGCTGCTGGGCGCGCAAGCGCTGCTGACCCTCGCCGTGATCCTCGCCAGCCCCTGGCTGCCTTTCGCCGGATAAGGAATCCCCATGTTCGAACCCGTCGTCGCCACGCTCATTACCTCCATGGCCCGCACCGTCACCGGCGCCCGCAGCCTGTGGCTGGGTTGCGCGCCAGTGCCGGTGCAACGTATCTATTTCGCCAACCACAGCAGCCACGGCGACTTCGTGCTGCTGTGGGCCTCGCTGCCGCAGAACCTGCGCAAATTCACGCGCCCGGTGGCCGGCAGCGATTACTGGAATAAAAGCGCGCTGCGCCGCTACATCATCAACCGCGTGTTCAATGGCGTGCTGATCGACCGCGAGCGCAAAGACCCTGTGGATAACCCCTTGCAGCCCATGCTCGCCGCGCTGGAAGGCGGCGACTCGCTGATCATCTTTCCCGAGGGCACACGCAACCTGGAGGACGGCTTGCTGCCGTTCAAAAGCGGCATCTACCATCTGGCCAACAGTTACCCACAGGCCGAATTGATTCCGGTGTGGATCGCTAACCTCAACCGGGTCATGCCCAAGGGCCGCGTCCTACCGCTGCCTTTGCTGTGCACCACCAGCTTCGGCGCCCCATTGCAATTGGAAGAAGGCGAAGACAAAGCCGCGTTCCTTGCCCGAACCCGCGATGCCCTGCTCGCCCTCGCCCCGGAGCACTCCTGAGATGGATAGCCAAACCCTGATGTTATTTGGCGGCATCGGCGCGATCCTGGTGCTCGCCTCGCTAATCGGCCTGATCCTCAAACTGCGTACCCGTGGCACGCCCAATGCGGTGATCGACAACCTCAACGCCCGCATCAACGCCTGGTGGGTGATGGTGGTGGTCATCGGCATCGCTTTCTGGCTCGGTACCGGTGCGGTGATCCTGCTGTTCTACGCGGTGTCGTTCTACGCCCTGCGCGAATTCCTCACCCTCACGCCCACCCGGCGCAGCGACTACCCGGCCCTGGTGGCCGCGTTCTACCTGGCATTGCCGCTGCAATACCTGCTGATCTACTCGGACTGGTACGGGCTGTTCTCGATCTTTATCCCGGTGTATGTGTTCCTGCTGCTGCCGATCCTCGCCTCCCTGGGCGGCGACACCACGCACTTCCTGGAACGCGCCTCCAAGGTGCAATGGGGCCTGATGATCGCGGTGTTCTGCGTGTCGTTCGTGCCCGCCCTGCTGACCCTCGACATCCCCGGCTACGAAGGCCGCAACCTGCTGCTGATCGCCTACCTGGTGATCGTGGTGCAACTCTCGGACGTGCTGCAGTACGTGTGCGGCAAGCTGTTCGGCAAACACAAGATCGCGCCCAACCTGTCGCCATCAAAGACTGTGGAAGGCTTTGTCGGCGGGATTCTGTTGTCATCCTTGATCGGCGCGGCGCTATGGTGGACCACGCCGTTCAACCCGTGGCAATCGTTCCTGATCGCCTTGCTGATCAACCTGCTCGGCTTCGCCGGCGGCATCGTCATGTCGGCAATCAAGCGCGACCGGGGGGTGAAGGACTGGGGGCATATGATCGAAGGGCACGGCGGGATGCTGGATCGGCTGGATTCGGTGTGTTTTGCGGCGCCGATTTTCTTCCACCTCGTGCGCTACTGGTGGACCTGACCCACACCCCTCTCAAGCCCAATGAAGATCAAACTGTGGGAGGGGGCTTGCCCCTCCCACATTGGTTTTCTGGTGTTATCGAGGTTTAAGCAAAGTCTGAAACCGCTGCTCCTACCTCTCGCTTCTCTTTATTTCGCAGGACATTTCCGAGAGAATCCCAGCCGCTTGTGCCCTGCCTTTTCGGTGGCTAGTCTGCGTTCGTCACTGCCAATTCAGTGACCGGGTTTAGTCGCTCGGGAAAGATTTACATTGGGCGCACAAGCGCCATCTCAAGCATGGCGTTTTTTTCTGCCAACGCTTTATGGTGGCTGTGCGCAGGGCACCTTCGGGTGCGCCGGGTTCCCAATGTTCCGGTCGACTAACCTGCGTACAGCTGCCACCCCATCGTTTAGTCGCGACTCGTGGCAGCTCCAATTACCTACATTGGAGTTACCGCAATGAGCAAAGTAAAACCCGGTCCGCCCCATCCCTTTTTCATCCCCCACCCCGAAATCAGCTTCGAAGACGCACTGGTCTACGCCTCAGACCTGCTCCACTGTGCCGAACAGTTGCGCGACTCGCCCAAAGCCGCAGGACACCTCATGGAAATGGCCAGAGTGATGGTCGACCGCTCATTGGAATGCGTGGGGCCCCGCTGACGCGGTAAACATCCCCGCCGTGCGGCGTATCGGCGTCATCTTTTGTATCAAAGACGCGTGTAAGATACGCCGCACTTAGCCAGGGATGCTCACCATGTTCGATTCGCTCAAAGCCGTCAGCCGTCGTGTTGTCGGTGTGTTTCTGACTGTGGTGGGGGCCGTTTTTGGCCAATGGCATCCGCCGCTATGGCTGCGCGCTATCGGCCGTGGCCTGGTGAACCTGGGCAACAAAGCCCGCGCTTATCCGCGCCAGGCCGGTGCCGGCGTATTGGGCCTGGTGCTGCTGGCGGCCGCTGGCTTCTATGGCTGGCACTGGTACTCCAACCTGCCGCAGCCCCACACCGTGGGCTATTCGCTGCACAAACCCAATCTGACTGACTACACCCAGCAACCGCCGGTTGTGGATAACTTGCAAGTGCGTTTTGCCGAATCGGTGGCCCCGCTGGCCGCCATTGGCAAGCCGGTCACCGAGGGCATCACCCTCAAACCTGGCGTGGCCGGTACCTGGCGTTGGTCCGATGACCGTACTCTGCTGTTCGTACCGGAGAAAGACTGGCCCATCGAAGCGGGTTACACCCTTGATCTGGCCAGGAAAGGTTTGCTGGCCGATGGCGTACTGCTCAGCCAGTACAGCAGCCAGTTCTCCACCCAGCCATTCCGCGCCACCCTGGCACACAACGAGTTGTATCAAGACCCGTCGAACCCGACGCTGAAACAACTGGTGGCGACCTTCCATTTTTCCCATCCGGTCGATGAAGACAGCCTGCGCAAGCGCGTCTCCGTAACCCTCGGCAAAGGCCTGGCCTACCGCGACGCCCAATTGCCCAACCGCCCGGAAATCAGCTTCGACGAGACCAAGCTGAACGCCTACGTACGCTCCGCCGCCCTGGCCACGCCGCTGGAAAGCACGCCGGTCAGTGCCAAGCTGGATGAAGGCATCAAGGCCCGCGACGGCGGTAACGCCAGCACCGCGCCACTGGTGGCGGAAGTCACCGTGCCTGGCCGCTATCGCCTGACCTTTACCGGCGCCGAAGTGAGCTTTGTGGATAACGAGCGCGGCGAGCCTGAGCCGGTGCTGATGTTCAGCAGTTCCAGCGCCGTGGCCGATGACACCATTGCCGGTAAGGTCCAGGCCTGGCTGCTGCCGGAAAAAGCCCAGGACGACACCCGTCCCTATAACAGCAACGACATAGATGACGCCCTGCTGGCCCGTAGCACCAAGGTCACGCTGACCCACGTGCCCAGCGTCGAACCGCTGAACACCCTGCACGCCTTCAAGTTCAAGGCCCCGGCCGGCCGTGCGCTGTATGTGCGCGTGCCCGCCAACCTGGAAGCCATCGGTGGCTACCTGGCGAAAAACCCGACGGCCTCGCTGATCAGCATGCCGGCTTATCCGCGCACCTTGCAGTTCCTGTCCGACGGCGCGCTGCTCAGCCTCAATGGCGAAAAACGCCTGGGCTTCATGGCTCGTGGTGTACCTGGCGCCCATGTGGAAATCGCGCGCTTGCTGCCCAACCAATTGCAGCACCTGGTGGACCAGAGCAGCGGCAGCTTTGCCCGGCCCAATTTCGGCAACGAGTACTTCGACCGCATGGTTGAACGCCAGTCCCTGGATATTGCGCTGTCGTCCTCGGA
The DNA here is from genome assembly GCF_012030485.1 of Pseudomonas sp. B14(2022). Classification (NCBI taxonomy): domain Bacteria; kingdom Pseudomonadati; phylum Pseudomonadota; class Gammaproteobacteria; order Pseudomonadales; family Pseudomonadaceae; genus Pseudomonas; species Pseudomonas sp. B14(2022). Next base: position 80,445 of record NZ_JAAUVM010000009.1, on the reverse strand, counting down.
TCCGGCGAAAACCGTCTATGACAACGTCGATCTGAGCCACTACCTCACCGCCAACGGTGGCCGTCGCGGTATTTTTGTCCTCAAGCTCAGCCCTCAGGATGAGCCGGCCGAGCGCACGTTCGACTATTCGCGCAGCACCACCTCTGACCTGCGCTTTATCGTGGTCACCGACCTCGGCATCATCGCCAAGCGCTCCAGCGATGGCAGCCATGACGTGTATGTGCAGTCCATCGGCAACGGTTCGCCGGTGTCCGACGCCCAGGTCGACATCATTGGCCGCAACGGTCTGCCCGTGAGCAGCGGCCACACCGACGGCGAAGGCCACGTGCATTTCGCCAAGCTGGATGAACTGCGCCGTGAGAAGACACCGCTGATGTATGTGGTCACTCGCGGCAATGACCAGTCGTTCCTGCCGATCGCTCGTCAGTCGCAGCAGCTGGATTTGTCACGCTTCGACGTAGGCGGTTTGGAAGAAGACGGCGCGATTGATCGCCTCAGTGCCTACCTGTTCACCGACCGTGGCCTCTACCGCCCTGGCGAAACCGCGCACCTGGGCATGATCGTGCGCAGCGGCAACTGGAAAGGCGCCCTGCAAGGCCTGCCCGTGGAGTTGCAGATCACCGACCCACGCGGTCTTGAAGTGATTCGCCAGCCGCTGAAGCTGTCTGCCAGCGGTTTTGAAACCTTTGATTTCCCCAGCAGCGAAGTCGCCCCCGCCGGTGACTACACCGCGACCTTGCAGTTGATTGGCCAGAAACAGACCCGCACCGACCTCGGCAGTGTCAGCTTCAAGGTCCGCGATTTCGAACCGGACCGCATGAAGGTCAACCTGAGCCTGCACGACACCCCGGTGCAGGGCTGGATTCCACCGGACCAGGTGGTGGCCAAGGTCACCGCGATGCACCTGTTCGGCGCGCCGGCGGCCGGCCGTCGCGTCACCGCAAAAATGTCCCTGAGCCCGACGCTCGCGGCATTTGAGCGTTACCCCGACTACCGTTTCCGCCTCAACGATTCCCTGGAAGAGGCCAGCACCGAAGACCTGGCCGAAACCACCGCCGACGACAACGGCCAGGCTGTACTCGACCTCAACCTGCAACGCTTCGCCAACAGCACCTATCGCTTACAAGTGATGACCCAGGTGTTCGAGGCCGAAGGGGGTCGTAACGTGGCGGCGCAAAGTGCGTTGCTGGTGTCGTCCGCACCCTACCTTGTGGGTGTGAAAAGTCAGGACTCGCTGTCGTACGTCGCCAAGGACGCCCCACGCCAGGTGCAATGGCTGGCCGTCGCGCCCGACCTCACCCCGCTGGCGGTGGATGGCCTGACCAGCGAAGTGGTCGAACACCGCTACGTGTCGGTGCTGGTGAAACAGTCCAACGGCACCTACAAGTACGAGTCGCGCATCAAGAACATCAGCCAGCCGGCCTCACCGCTGGTGATGACCAAGGACGGCGCCAGGCAGACCCTGAACACCGCCACCCCTGGCGATTTCACCCTGCAAGTGAAGGACGCCAACGGCAACCTGCTCAACCAGATCGACTACAGCGTGGCCGGACGCGGGAATACTTCGCGCTCCCTGGAACGCAACGCCGAGCTGCAACTGCGCCTGGATAAACGCAGCTACGCCACCGGCGATGAGATCGCGATCAGCATCCGCGCGCCTTACACCGGTGCAGGCCTGATCACCATCGAGCGGGACAAGGTCTACACCCAGCAGTGGTTCAAGGCCGACAGTACCAACAGCGTGCAACATATCCGCGTGCCTGCGGGGCTTGAGGGCAATGCCTACGTCAACGTGCAGTTTGTGCGCGACATCGGCTCGTCCGAGGTTTATATGAGCCCGCTGTCCTACGGGGTGGTGCCGTTCAGCATCAACCTGGATGCACGGCGCATGGCGTTGAAGGTCGAGGGCCCGGCGAAAATAGAGCCGGGGCAGACCCTCGACATCAAGGTCAACGCCGACCGCCCCGGCCGCGCGGTGGTGTACGCGGTGGATGAAGGCATCTTGCAGGTAGCGCGCTACCAGACGCCGGATCCGCTGGGTTTCTTCTTCCAGAAGCGTGCGCTGGAAGTCGGCACCAGTCAGATCCTGGACCTGATCCTGCCGGAATTCAGCCGCCTGCTCAGTGGGGCGGCGCCCGGTGGCGATACGGAAGGCGCCCTGGCCAACCACCTCAACCCATTTAAGCGTAAACATCAGCCGCCAGTGGCCTGGTGGTCCGGGCTGGTGGACTTGCCCGCCGGCGAAACCGTGCTGCATTACCAGGTGCCCGACAGCTTCAACGGCAAGCTGCACCTGTTTGCGGTGGCAGTGGATGCCGACAGCGTTGGCGTCAGCGAGGCCAATACCGAGGTCCGTGGCCCGATCGTCATCACGCCGAACGTGCCAGCCTTCGTGGCGCCGGGTGATGTGTTCAACGTCAGCGCCGGGGTATTCAGCAACCTCGAGGCTGCGGCGGACGTGAAGTTTGAAGTGCAGACCAGCGACGGCCTGGTGGTGCAGGGCGACAAAGCCAGTACCTTGTCCCTGCAACCGCGCAAGGAGGGCACCGCCGAGTTCAAGATCAAAGTCGGCGAAACCCTCGGTTCGGCGGATTTGCGCTTTGTTGCAGTGTTGCCGGATGGCAAGCGGATCCAGGTGGCGGAAACCACTTCGATTCGCCCTCTGAGCGAGCATCGCGTGGCCCTGAGCCTGGGTCGCTTCGACAGCGCCAGCAAAGAGCTCAAGCCCACCCGTGAACTGTTCAGCCAACTGCGCGACGTGCAACTGGGTGTGGCGGCCTCGCCGCTGGTGTGGGCCAACGGCCTCAAGCATTACCTGGATGACTACGGCTATGCCTGCACCGAGCAACTGGTGTCCAAGGCCATGCCGGCGTTGATCTGGGGCGGTACCGCACCCGAAGCCGAACACGCCTTCAGCAGCGCGGTGCGCATGCTGCGTCAGCGCCAGAACCAGGCCGGTGGTTTCGGTTTGTGGGCCGCCAACCCGGATGTGGCGCCCTACGCCAGCCTGTACGCCACCGATTTCCTGATCGAAGCCAAGGAACGCGGGCTGCCGGTGCCCGAAGACCTGCTGGTGCGCGCCAATAGTTATCTGACGGACTTGGCCAACGGCCCGAGCGAAGGCCTGTCGGAATTGCGCAACCGCGCCTACGCCAGTTATCTGTTGAGTCGTCAGGGGATTCTGGTGAGCGGCGCCTTGAGCGATATACGCGAACGCTACGAAAGCTACTTCAAGGACAGCTGGCAGAACGACCTGGGCGCCGCCTACCTGGCGGCCAGCTACAAACTGCTCAAGCAGGATCGCCAGGCCGACACCTTGTTCCGCAAGATCCCTTGGCGTTCGCTTGTGGATAAGTGGGACAGCGATGGCCTGTATTACGACCCGCTGGTCCACGATGCCGAGCACCTGCACCTGCTCGCTCGCCATTTCCCCGAGTTGCTGGACGATGTTCCTACCGCCCTGCTGGATAAACTCGGCAAACGCCTCAACGAACAGCGCTACAACTCGCTGTCGGCGGCGCTGTTGCTGCGAGCCCTGGACAACTACGGCCAGCGCGCGCAAAGCGATATGACCCTCAAGGCCACCGCCTGGGTGGGCGACAAGCAGCAACAACTGCTGGAAATGGCCGGCCAGCCACCCCGAGCGGCTGTACCGGGCGCCACGCAAAAACTGCTGATGGAAAAATCCGATGGCCCGGCGGCGTTCTACATGCTCAGCGAAGCCGGTTTCGATAAGGGTGCCAAGCTCAAGCCGATCAGCAACGGGCTGGAGATCATCCACGAATACCTCGACCTCAAAGGCGAGCCGGTGAGCACAGTGGCGGTGGGCGATGAGTTCCTGGTGCGCTTGCGCCTGCGTGCCACCGACCGTGACCAGGTGCAGCAAGTGGCCGTGGTCGACCTGCTGCCCGGTGGCGTCGAGCCTGTGTATAACTTGCCGCCGGAGCCGGAAACCGCCAGCAGCGAGGAAAGTGAAGGCGAAGAGTCCGATTACGTCGAAGAAAGCGATCAGGAAGCCGATGCCTGGCAAGCGCCGATCGGCGAAACCGAGCTGAGCAACTGGCAGCCGGACTACGTGGATGTGCGTGATGATCGGGTGGTGTTGTACGGCACGGCGCTGCGCGACGTAGGCACTTTCGTCTATCGCGTACGCGCCACCAACGCCGGCACGTTCAATACGCCACCGGCCTACGCCGAAGGCATGTACGAAACCACCCTGCAAGGGCGCGGCAAAGTAGGCCAACTTGAAATTACCAAGCCTTAAACACCTGGCGCCGCTGCTGGCAGCGGCGCTGGTGCTGGCGGGGCTGCGGCTGTGGCCCCACGCTCCGCTGGAACAGGCTGTGACGTCGTCACGGGTGGTGTTGGCCGATGACGGTTCGCTGCTGCGCATGACCCTGGCGGATGACGGCCAATACCGTTTATGGCTACCGCTGGAGCGCATCTCGCCGTCACTGGTGGAGGCCTTGCTGCTCAAGGAAGACCGCAATTTCTATTGGCACCCGGGGATCAATCCCCCGGCGTTGCTGCGCGCGGCCCTGGCCACCTACAGCGGCGGCCAGCGTCAGGGCGGCTCGACCTTGAGCATGCAATTGGCGCGGCGCCTGTGGGATCTCAACACCCGCCAGGTACCCGGCAAATTGCAGCAGATGGCCTTGGCCCTGTGGCTGGAGGCGCGCTACAGCAAGCACGACATCCTTGAGGCGTACCTGAACCTGGCGCCCATGGGCGGCAATATCGAAGGCGCCGAAGCGGCCAGTCGCATCTACTTTGGCAAGGCGGCCGCGCAGTTGTCGTTGTCCGAAGCCTTGGCGCTGGCGGTGATTCCCCAGCAGCCGGGGCGGCGCGCACGCTTTGGGCCGTCACTGCAAAACGCGCGACTGCGCTTGATGAATGACTGGCGTGAAACTTATCCACAAGACCCGCGTAACGACAGTTTGCTCGACCTGCCCCTGGAAGCCCGCAACCGCCAGCAGATCCCGTTTCTGGCGCCGCATCTGAGCGAGCAGTTATTGGCATCCCAGCCAGGCAACGAACTCAACAGCACCCTCAACCTGCCCCTGCAGCAATTGCTCGAACGCCTGATCAGCGGCTTTATCGCCGAGCGGCGCAGCACCGGTGTGGAAAATGCCACGGCCATCCTGATCGACAGCCGCGACCAGAGCGTCAAGGCGCTGGTGGGCTCGGCGGACTACTTATCCACAGGCATCCACGGCCAGGTCAACGGCGTGTTGTCACGCCGTTCGCCGGGGTCGACCCTCAAGCCGTTTCTCTACGGGCTGGCGCTGGATCAAGGGGTGATCCACCCCATGAGTATCCTCAAGGATTTGCCCAGTAACTTCGGCTACTTCCAGCCGGAAAATTTCGACGGCAGTTTTGTCGGGCCTCTGACCGCACGAGATGCGTTGATCCGTAGCCGCAATATCCCGGCGGTGTGGCTGGCCAGCCAGGTGAAGTCGCCGTCGTTGTATGGGTTGCTGCAACGCGCCGGGATCAAGGGCCTGCGTGCTGAAAGCCATTACGGCCTGGCCCTGGCCCTCGGTGGCGGTGAGATGACACCGGAAGAGCTGGCGCGGCTGTATGTGATGCTGGCGGGCGACGGCCATCTACGGCCGTTGCGCTATTTACAGGAGCAACCCCAGGCCACCGGCCCGCAGCTCCTCACCCCGCAGGCCGCCTTCATGGTGCGCGACATGCTGCGCCGCAACCCGCGACCGGATGGCCTGCCCGCGCGGCACTGGCGCACCGCCTGGAAAACCGGCACATCCTGGGGTTTCCATGATGCGTGGAGCGCGGGCCTGGTCGGTCCCTACGTGCTGGTGGTGTGGGTGGGCAACTTCGATGGTCGACCCAACCCGGCGTTTATCGGTGCCAAGACCGCTGCACCGCTGTTCTTCCGCATCGCCGACGCCCTGCCCCTGGCCTTGCCCAACGTCGTGATCAAGGCCGACAAACCACCCGCCGGCCTGGTGCGCATCGACGTCTGCGCCGCCTCGGGCGAATTGCCCAACCGCTGGTGCCCACAAACCCGCAAGACCTGGTACATCCCCGGTGTTTCACCGATTCGCGTGTCCAACCTGCACCGCCCGGTACTGATCGACACCCGTACCGGCAAGGCCGCGTGCCCGCCGTTCGAGGCGCAATACACCCGCGAGGAAGTCTTCGAATTCTGGCCCAGCGACATACAACGCCTGTACCGCGCCGCCGGCCTGCCCCGCCGCACACCACCCAACGTGATGAAAAACTGCCAGCCCAACCGCATCAGCGACCAGAGCGAAGCCCCGCAGATCCGCTCGCCGCTGACTCAAGTGAGTTATCAGTTGCGCCTGTCCCAACCCCAGGAAAGCATCCCGCTGAACGCGAATGCGGCCAGCGATGCGGCGACGCTGTACTGGTTTGCGGATCAAACCTTGATCGGCCAGGGCCCGCCGCAAGCCACATTGAACTGGCGGCCGGGTAAGTCGGGGGAATATCGGCTGCGGGTCAGTGATGATCAGGGGCGTAGTGCGAGCCGGGGGTTGAGGGTGGAGTTTGTGCCTTAGGAGTGGCCATCGCACTCTGCAAGCTCCACGTAGTTCGACTCCCCACCTCCTGTCGCCCCCGACAACCAACCCCACACGAAACTCAGCGTGGTACGCCCGGCAGCATCGACGCCGATGATGCCCCGGGACCAGCCGGCCAGCAGCTCACCCTCCAGCGTCAGGCACTGATACAGCAGTTCGATAGAGTCTGGGCCTGTGACGCGGCCGACCTGCGTACCCAAGCGAATTCGACCACCTTGGTAGGTGCCGGAAATGGCATCGCCGTCGACAAGGTAATGAAACACCGTGCCCGCGCCGGATAGCCCGTGGGTGTTATTGGCGACGGTGAATCGGCGGTTGTGCAAACGCTCGTGGATTTGCGAGAGGGTGTTCATCGAAGGCGCGTCCTTTCGCGGGTACCTGGAGACCCGGGCGGGCCTCCAGGGTAGAGCGGATTACTCCACCGTCACCGATTTCGCCAGGTTACGCGGCTGGTCAACGTCGGTGCCTTTGAGCACGGCGACGTAGTACGACAGCAGCTGCAGCGGGATGGTGTAGAGGATCGGCGACAAGGTGTCGTGGATGTGCGGCATGTTGATGACGTGGGTGCCTTCGCCGTTGGTCATGCCGGCTTTTTCGTCGGCGAACACGATCAGTTGGCCGCCACGGGCGCGGACTTCCTGCAGGTTGGACTTGAGCTTCTCCAGCAGTTCGTTGTTCGGCGCTACGGTGACCACCGGCATGTCGTCGTCCACCAGGGCCAACGGGCCGTGTTTGAGCTCACCGGCCGGGTAGGCTTCGGCGTGGATGTACGAAATTTCCTTGAGCTTCAGCGAGCCTTCCATCGCCACCGGGTACTGCGCGCCACGGCCGAGGAACAGGGTGTGGTTCTTGTCGGCGAACAGCTCGGCGACTTTTTCCACGGTGCTGTCCATGGCCAAAGCTTCGCCCAGGCGGGTCGGCAGGCGGCGCAGTTCTTCCACCAGGGTGGCTTCGACGCCGGCAGCCAAGGTGCCGCGAACCTGGCCCAGGGACAGGGTCAGCAGCAACAGGCCGACCAACTGGGTGGTGAACGCTTTGGTGGACGCCACGCCAATTTCGCGACCGGCTTGGGTCAGCAGGGTCAGGTCGGACTCACGCACCAGGGAGCTGATGCTGACGTTGCAGATCGCCAGGCTGGCAAGGAAGCCCAGCTCTTTGGCGTTGCGCAGCGCGGCCAGGGTGTCGGCGGTTTCGCCGGACTGGGAGATGGTCACGAACAGGGTGTCGGCCTGCACCACCACCTTGCGGTAGCGGAACTCACTGGCGACTTCGACCTGGCACGGGATGCCGGCCAGTTCTTCCAGCCAGTAACGGGCAACCATACCGGCGTGGTAGCTGGTACCACAGGCCACGATCTGCACATTGCGCACTTTGGCGAACAGCTCCGCAGCCTGTGGGCCGAAGGCGTTGACCAGCACTTGCTTGTCGCCAAGGCGGCCTTCCAGGGTGCGCTGTACCACGGCCGGTTGCTCGTGGATTTCCTTGAGCATGAAGTGGCGGAACTCGCCCTTGTCGGCGGCTTCTGCACCGTCGCGGTACTGCACGGCTTCGCGCTCGACGGAATTGCCGTTCACGTCCCAGATCGCCACGCTTTCACGGCGAATGTCGGCAATATCGCCTTCTTCCAGGTACATGAAGCGGTCGGTGACCTGGCGCAGGGCCAGTTGGTCGGAGGCGAGGAAGTTCTCACCCAGGCCCAGGCCGATTACCAGCGGGCTACCACTGCGGGCGGCAACTACGCGGTCCGGTTGGCTGGCGCTGACCACGGCCAGACCGTAGGCGCCGTGCAGTTCCTTGACCGTGGCCTTGAGGGCGGTGGTCAGGTCACTGTGGTCCTTGAGCTTGTGGTTGAGCAGGTGGGCGATGACTTCGGTGTCGGTGTCCGAGGTGAATACGTAGCCCATGCTCTTGAGCTGTTCGCGCAGCACTTCGTGGTTTTCGATGATGCCGTTGTGCACCACGGCCAAGTCACCGGAGAAGTGCGGGTGGGCGTTACGCTCGCACGGTGCGCCGTGGGTAGCCCAGCGGGTGTGGGCAATCCCCAGGCGACCTACCAGCGGCTCGCCGGCCAATGCCTGCTCCAACTCGCTGACCTTACCTGGGCGGCGCATGCGCTCAAGCTTGCCAGCATTGGTGAAAACGGCCACACCTGCGCTGTCGTAGCCGCGGTATTCCAGGCGCTTGAGGCCTTCGAGCAGGATGGCCGTTACGTTACGTTCGGCAACTGCGCCAACAATTCCACACATGGTGCTTCTCCTAGATGATTGCCGCGCATATCAGCGTAATGCCGCGGGCTTGGATCTGGTCGCGGGCCTCAAGCGGCAGGCGATCATCGGTAATAAGGGTATGGACGCTGCTCCAGGGCAGTTCCAGGTTGGGAATCTTGCGGCCGATCTTGTCGGATTCGACCATCACCACCACTTCACGGGCGACCTCGGCCATCACACGGCTCAGGCCCAGTAATTCGTTGAAGGTGGTGGTGCCACGCTGCAGATCGATGCCGTCGGCGCCGATGAACAGTTGATCAAAGTCGTAGGAACGCAATACCTGCTCGGCGACCTGGCCCTGGAACGAGTCCGAATGCGGGTCCCAGGTGCCGCCGGTCATCAACAGCACCGGCTCGTGTTCCAGTTCGCTCAAGGCGCTGGCCACGTGCAGGGAGTTGGTCATGACCACAAGGCCGGGCTGATGGCCCAGTTCCGGGATCATGGCGGCGGTGGTGCTGCCGCTGTCGATGATGATGCGGGCGTGTTCACGCAGACGCGTCACGGCAGCACGGGCTATCGCACGCTTGTAGGCCGAGATTGGTTGGGCGGGGTCGCCCACCAGTTCCTGAGGCATGGTGATCGCACCACCGTAGCGGCGCAGCAACAGGCCGTTACTTTCTAGGGCGGCCAAGTCCTTGCGGATAGTGACTTCCGAGGTTTCGAAACGCTTGGCCAATTCGTCCACGCTGACTTCGCCCTGTTCGTTGAGCAAGGTCAGGATGTTGTGGCGCCGTTGGGGTGTATTTCGTTTCGACATGGTGATGATAAGTTTCGTTTCGAAAGATAACGAAGGCAATCAAAACCTATTGGCAAGATATCGTCAAGCGTCGGGACCAGATTTTTCGAACAACACACGACAAATGTGGGAAGGGGCGAGCCCCCGATTGCGGTAGATCAGTCGACTAAAACATTGACTGGAAATCCGCCATCGGGGTGAGCCCCCTCCCACATTTGGATAGCACTGCTGATGAGGCTGTGGATAACTCAGGTCTTCTTGATTTTGACCGGGCGCTTCCATCCGTCAATGTTGCGTTGGCGGGCACGGGCTACGGCCAGCTGGGACTTATCCACATCTTGGTTGATAGTTGAGCCCGCTGCCGTATTCGAACCATCGCCGATCGTCACAGGGGCAATCAGCGAGTTGTTGGAACCGATGAATACGTCCTCACCAATCGTCGTCTGGTACTTGTTGGCACCGTCGTAGTTGCAGGTGATTGCGCCAGCGCCGATGTTGCTGCGTGCGCCAATCACCGCATCACCGAGGTAGGCCAGGTGGCCGGCCTTTGCGTCGTCGCCCATCCGTGCGTTCTTCAATTCGACAAAATTACCGACGTGCGCCCTGGCGCCCATCACGGTGCCCGGACGCAACCGCGCAAACGGTCCGGCATCGCTGCCCTCGCCCATCACGGCACCGTCGATATGGCTGTTGGCCTTGATCACCACGCCCTTGCGCAGGGTGCTGTCCTTGATCACGCAGTTCGGGCCGATGACCACGTCGTCTTCGATGATCACGCGGCCTTCGAGGACCACGTTGATATCGATCAGTACGTCGCGGCCCACGCTGACCTCACCGCGTACGTCGAAGCGAGCCGGGTCGCGCAGGGTCACGCCCTGGGCCATCAGGCGGCGGCCTTCACGCAGTTGGTAGTGACGTTCGAGCTCTGCAAGCTGCTTGCGATCATTGGCGCCCTGCACTTCCATTGGGTCGTGAGGCTGTTCGGTGGCGACCAGCAGGCCATCACTCACGGCCATCTCGATCACATCGGTGAGGTAGTACTCGCCCTGGGCGTTGTTGTTGGACAGACGGCTCATCCAGTCGGCGAGCTTATTGGCAGGCACGGCGAGAATACCGGTGTTGCCTTCGGTGATAGCCCGCTGGGCTTCACTGGCGTCCTTGTGCTCGACGATCGCCGCGACCTTGCCGTCGGCACCGCGCACGATGCGCCCGTAACCGGTGGGGTCATCCAGCTCAACGGTGAGCAGGCCCATCTGGCCGGGCACCACATGCTTGAGCAGGCGTTGCAGGGTTTCCACTTCGATCAGCGGCACGTCACCGTAGAGGATCAGCACGGTGTCGGCGGTAATGAACGGCACAGCTTGCGCGGTGGCGTGGCCGGTCCCCAGTTGTTTGTCCTGCAATACGAAATTCAGGTCATCCGCAGCCAGGCGTTCGCGCACCACATCGGCGCCATGGCCAATCACTACGTGGATACGTTGTGGGTCCAACTGGCGAGCGCTGTGGATAACATGCCCAAGCATGGAATTACCCGCGACAGGGTGCAGCACCTTGGGCAGGGCCGAACGCATGCGGGTGCCTTGGCCTGCGGCGAGAATGACGATTTCAAGAGACATGAATGGCTACCAATCCTGGGCGGTCCGGCTTCAGACCAGAGATGTGTTTTGCTAAATAAAGAAAAAGGGTAGCCGAGGCTACCCTTTTTAATCAATCGCGCATAAGCATCACGGCGTGGCCGCTTACTTCTTGCGGATCTGCTGGAGCGTGCGCAGCTGAGCTGCAGCCTCGGCCAGACGTACAGCAGCAGCGCTGTAGTCGAAGTCCGCACCCTTTTCGTTCAGGGCCTTCTCGGCAGCCTTGACGGCTTCCTGAGCGGAGGCTTCATCCAGATCGCCAGCACGTTGCACGGTGTCGGCAAGTACCTTGACCATGTTCGGCTGAACCTCGAGGAAACCACCGGAGATGTAAAACACCTCACGTTCCCCGCCTTGCTTGGTCAGAGTGATCGGACCTGGCTTCAAGCTGGTGATCAGCGGTGCGTGGCCCATGGCGATACCAAGATCACCCAGGTCACCGTGCGCTGTCACAAACTCCACCAGACCGGAGAAGATTTCCCCTTCCGCGCTGACGATATCGCAATGGACTGTCATAGCCATCTGATTGCCTCAACCTGATGAGCGCCCGTTTCCGGGCGCTTGGATTACAGTTTCTTGGCTTTCTCGATCGCTTCTTCGATGCCGCCGACCATGTAGAACGCTTGTTCTGGCAGGTGGTCGTAGTCACCGTTGAGGATGCCTTTGAAGCCAGCAATGGTGTCTTTCAGGGAAACGTATTTACCCGAAGCACCGGTGAAGACTTCAGCCACGAAGAACGGCTGCGACAAGAAGCGCTGGATCTTACGAGCACGGTTTACCAACTGCTTGTCGGCTTCCGACAGCTCGTCCATACCCAGGATCGCAATGATGTCCTTCAGTTCTTTGTAACGCTGCAGCACGTACTGAACGCCGCGAGCGGTGTCGTAGTGCTCCTGGCCGATCACGTTCGGGTCCAGCTGGCGCGAAGTCGAGTCGAGTGGATCGACCGCTGGGTAGATACCCAGGGAAGCGATGTCACGGGACAGAACGACGGTGGCGTCCAAGTGGGCGAAGGTGGTCGCAGGCGATGGGTCGGTCAAGTCATCCGCAGGTACGTATACCGCTTGGATCGAAGTGATCGAACCTTCCTTGGTCGAAGTGATACGTTCTTGCAGAACGCCCATCTCTTCAGCCAGGGTCGGCTGGTAACCTACTGCGGAAGGCATACGGCCCAGCAGTGCGGATACTTCAGTACCGGCCAGGGTGTAACGGTAGATGTTGTCGACGAACAGCAGAACGTCGTTACCTTCGTCACGGAACTTCTCGGCCATGGTCAGGCCAGTCAGTGCTACGCGCAGACGGTTTCCCGGCGGCTCGTTCATCTGACCGTAAACCAGTGCCACTTTGTCCAGAACGTTGGAGTCCTTCATCTCGTGGTAGAAGTCGTTACCCTCACGAGTACGCTCACCCACACCGGCGAACACGGAATAACCGCTGTGCTCGATGGCGATGTTACGGATCAGTTCCATCATGTTTACGGTCTTGCCTACACCGGCACCACCGAACAGACCGACTTTACCGCCCTTGGCGAACGGGCAAACCAGGTCGATAACCTTGATGCCGGTTTCCAGCAGGTCGTTGCCGCCAGCTTGTTCCGCGAACGAAGGTGCTGGACGGTGAATGCCCCAGCGCTCTTCGGTGTCGATCGGGCCAGCTTCGTCAATCGGGTTGCCCAGTACGTCCATGATCCGGCCCAGGGTCGCTTTACCGACCGGTACGGAGATGGCTGCGCCAGAGTCGATTACGTCCAGACCGCGCTTCAAGCCTTCGGTGGAACCCATCGCAATGGTACGAACTACGCCGTCGCCCAGCTGCTGCTGAACTTCCAGAGTAGTTTCCGCGCCTTGTACTTTCAGCGCGTTGTAGATGCTCGGTACGCTGTCGCGTGGAAATTCCACGTCGATAACGGCGCCGATGATTTGAACGATACGTCCGCTACTCATAGCTGGATCCTCTGAATATTTGAACCGTTAAACCGCGGCAGCGCCGCCGACGATTTCCGAGATCTCTTGGGTGATCGCAGCCTGACGCGCCTTGTTGTAGATCAGCTGCAAATCGCTGATCAGATCACCGGCGTTATCGGTAGCGTTTTTCATCGCGATCATCCGCGCCGCTTGTTCAGCTGCGTTGTTCTCGACCACCGCCTGGTACACCTGCGACTCCACGTAGCGCACCATTAAGCCGTCAAGCAGCTCTTTGGCGTCTGGTTCGTAGAGGTAGTCCCAGTGGTGCTTGAGTTCCTGATCCGGAGTCGCCACCAGTGGAATCAATTGCTCCACGGTTGGCTGCTGGGTCATGGTGTTGATGAACTTGTTGGATACCACGGAGAGGCGGTCAATCCGGCCTTCCAGGTACGCATCCAGCATCACCTTCACACTGCCGATCAAATCATTGATCGACGGCTCTTCACCCAGGTGGCTGATAGCTGCAACGACGTTACCGCCGAAGTTGCGGAAAAAGGCCGCACCCTTGCTACCAACAACACACAGATCGATCTCGACGCCGTTTTCGCGGTTTACCGCCATGTCCTTGACCAGGGCCTTGAACAGGTTGGTATTCAAACCACCGCACAAACCACGGTCACTGCTCACTACCACATAACCCACACGCTTGACGGCGCGTTCGATCATGAATGGGTGGCGGTATTCCGGGTTGGCGTTGGCCAGATGCCCAATTACCTGGCGGATACGCTCCGCATAAGGACGGCTAGCAGCCATGCGCATTTGTGCCTTGCGCATTTTGCTGACCGCCACTTTTTCCATGGCGCTGGTAATTTTTTGCGTGCTTTTGATGCTCGCAATCTTACTGCGAATCTCTTTTGCGCCTGCCATGTAACACCTATCAGGTTAGCAAGCGGGAGCCTTGCGGCTCCCGCTGCGGCTTACCAGGTTTGGGTGGCCTTGAACTTCTCGATACCGGCTTTCATGCCAGCGTCGATATCGTCATTGAAGTCACCCTTCACGTTGATCTTCGCCATCAATTCGGCGTGATCGCGGTTGAAGTAAGCAATCAGCGCTTGTTCAAAGCTGCCGACCTTGGCGATTTCAACGTCGGTCAGGAACCCACGCTCAGCGGCATACAGCGACAACGCCATGTCAGCGATCGACATTGGGGCGTATTGCTTCTGCTTCATCAGCTCGGTAACGCGCTGACCATGCTCAAGTTGCTTACGGGTCGCTTCGTCCAGGTCAGAAGCGAACTGGGCGAATGCCGCCAGTTCACGGTACTGAGCCAGAGCGGTACGGATACCACCGGAGAGCTTCTTGATGATCTTGGTCTGAGCGGCACCACCCACACGGGATACCGAAACACCGGCGTTCACTGCAGGGCGGATGCCCGAGTTGAACATGGCCGATTCCAGGAAGATCTGACCGTCGGTGATGGAAATCACGTTGGTCGGAACGAACGCGGAAACGTCGCCAGCCTGGGTTTCGATGATCGGCAGCGCGGTCAGGGAACCGGTTTTGCCGGTCACTGCGCCGTTGGTGAACTTCTCTACGTACTCTTCCGAAACGCGGGATGCGCGCTCCAGCAGACGGGAGTGGAGATAGAACACGTCGCCTGGGTAAGCTTCACGGCCTGGTGGACGGCGCAGCAGCAGGGAAATCTGGCGGTAAGCCACTGCTTGCTTGGACAGATCGTCATAAACGATCAGCGCGTCTTCACCGCGGTCGCGGAAGAATTCACCCATGGTGCAACCGGAGTACGGTGCCAGGAATTGCAGCGCAGGAGATTCCGAAGCACTGGCAGCCACGATGATCGTGTTGGCCAGGGCGCCGTTTTCTTCCAGCTTGCGAACCACGTTGGCGATGGTCGATTGCTTCTGACCGATCGCTACGTAGACGCAGAAAATGCCGCTGTTCTTCTGGTTGATGATCGCGTCGATCGCCAGAGCGGTTTTACCGATCTGACGGTCACCGATGATCAGCTCACGCTGGCCACGGCCGACAGGGATCATGGCATCGACAGCCTTGTAGCCAGTCTGTACAGGCTGGTCTACCGACTTACGCCAGATCACGCCTGGAGCAACTTTCTCGACCGCGTCGGTCTCGGTGTTGCCCAGTGGACCTTTACCGTCAACAGGGTTACCCAGTGCGTCGACTACGCGACCCAGCAGTTCCTTACCAACCGGAACCTCCAGGATGCGGCCTGTGCACTTGGCGCTCATGCCTTCAGCCAGACTGGTGTACGCGCCCAATACAACGGCACCTACGGAGTCTTGCTCCAGGTTGAGGGCCATACCGAAGACGCCGCCCGGAAACTCGATCATCTCGCCGTACATAACGTCGGCCAGACCGTGAATCCGCACGATGCCGTCAGATACGCTGACGACAGTGCCTTCGTTACGGGCTTGGGAGGTCACATCGAGCTTGTCGATGCGGCCCTTGATAATTTCACTTATTTCGGAAGGATTGAGTTGCTGCATTGCTCTGCTGCCCCTTCAAACTCAAGATTTCAATGCTTCGGCAAGATTCGCGAGTTTGCCGCGAATCGAGCCATCGATAACCAGGTCGCCGGCGCGAATGACAACACCCCCAATGAGGGATGGGTCTTCCGCAACTTGCAGGCGCACTTCCCGGTCGAGTCGTGCACTGAGAACCTTGGCGAGTTTGTCTTGCTGTTCTTGGTTCAATGCAAAAGCACTGGTCACTTCAACGTCTACCGATTTCTCTTGCTCGGCCTTGTACAGGTCGAACAGAGCGGCAATCTCCGGCAAAAGCAGGAGACGGTCGTTTTCGGCGATGACGTTGATGAAGTTCTGCACTTTCACATCAAACTTGTCGCCGCACACTTCAATAAAAGTGGCGGCCTTGTCTGCGCTCGTCAGTCGCGGGGCCTTGAGCACGCGCTGCATGGTGTCGTCTTGCGACACTGCTGCAGCCAGGCCGAGCATGGCTGACCAAGAGGCCAGCTGCTGGTGGGCCTGGGCGTGCTCGAAGGCTGCCTTAGCGTAAGGTCGGGCCAACGTGGTCAATTCTGCCATGATCGCCCTCGCTTAAATTTCAGCAGCCAGTTTGTTAACCAGCTCCGCGTGCGCGTTTTGATCAATTGTGGCACCCAGGATCTTCTCAGCACCGCCGACGGCCAGAGCACCCAATTGGGCACGCAGCGCATCTTTGACACCGTTCAGTTCCTGCTCGATCTCGGCTTGAGCCTGAACCTTCACACGGTCAGCGTCGATACGGGCTTTTTCAACAGCCTCTTCAACGATCTGGTTACCGCGTTTCTTGGCTTGCTCAATGATTTCGGCTGCTTGAGCTTTCGCTTCGCGCAGTTGCTGACCCGCTTTATCTTGGGCCAACTCCAGGTCGCGAGCTGCTCGTGCGGCAGCGTCCAGTCCATCCGCGATCTTCTTTTGACGTTCGTGCAAAGCCGCGATGACCGGAGGCCATACGAACTTCATGCAGAAAACGACAAAAATCAAGAACGCTAAGGACTGACCAATAATGGTTGCATTAATGTTCACGCCAATACCTCGCTCATTCGTTGCACAACACACCAATCACTCGAGAAACGAGTGATTAACCGGCGAGTTGACCAACGAAGGGGTTCGCGAAGGTGAAGAACAGAGCGATACCAACGCCGATCATGGTCACGGCGTCGAGCAGGCCGGCAACGATGAACATTTTAACTTGCAGCATTGGAACCATTTCTGGCTGACGCGCTGCGCCTTCCAGGAACTTGCCGCCCAGCAGGCCGAAACCAATGGCAGTACCCAGGGCGCCCAGGCCGATCAACAGTGCAACAGCGATAGCGGTTAGACCAACTACAGTTTCCATCTTTCCTCCCGACTTTTACGTCGTATGGTTTAGGTTTTTTAGATTTTAAAGCGGTAAAACAAATCGTTTCATAGCCCTGGTGGGCCACCTTCCCGTTTCACCGGGAAGGACATCAGACTAGTCGAGACTGGTCTTAATGGTTCTCTTCGTGCGCCATCGACAGGTAGACGATGGTCAGCATCATGAAGATGAAGGCCTGCAGGGTGATGATCAGGATGTGGAACACAGCCCACGCCCACTGCAGAACAATGCCCAGGCCGCTAAGCCAGAGCAGGCCGCTGCCGAACATCACAGCGATCAGAATGAACACCAGCTCGCCGGCATACATGTTGCCGAACAGTCGCAGGGCCAGGGAGATCGGCTTGGCGATCAGGGTGACGAATTCCAGCAGGAAGTTCACCGGGATCAGCAGGGCTTGAACGAAGATGTTCTTGCTGCCGAACGGGTGCAGGGTCAGTTCGCCAATGAAGCCGCCGATGCCCTTGATCTTGATGCTGTAGAAAATGATCAACGCAAATACCGACAGGGCCATGCCCAGGGTAGCGTTCGGGTCAGTGGTCGATACGGCACGGAATGGAATGTGCGGATCGCCGGAAATCGCCATGGCCAGCTGAGGAATCCAGTCAACCGGGATCAGGTCGACGGCGTTCATCAGGAACACCCAGACGAAGATGGTCAGTGCCAGCGGTGCAATCACCGGGCTACGGCCATGGAAGCTGTCTTTCACGCTGCCATCGACGAATTCGACCAATACTTCAACGAAGTTCTGCAAAGCACCTGGCTGACCGGAAGTTGCCTTCTTTGCCGCCATGCGGAAAATCAGGACGAAGATCAGACCCAAAGCGACCGACCAGCCCAGAGTATCCAGGTGGAAAGCCCAGAAGCCCATTTCTTTGGCCTCTGCTGCGGAGTGGGCAAAGCCCCAGCCGCCGTTGGGAAGCTGACCGAAGGTCAGGTTCTGCAAGTGGTGCTGGATATAGCCCGAAGCGGTTGTTTCTGCCATGGTTGCCTCAAACGCCCTAAGGTTTCGAAAGTCTTGTTTTCATTAGCAGGGGAGCGAACCAGCTGACCAGTTGGGTCAACACGAAGACGCCGAATACAGCCAGCGGCGCCAATGGCTTCACACCTGCAAAGGTCAGTGCAAACAGCACTGCCGTCAAAATCAGTTTCCCCGCCTCGCCGGCATAAAAAGACCGGACGATAGCCTGGGCTGCTCGGGCGCCGGAAAACCGAAAGGCCCTGTGAGCAAAATACATATTGGGCAGCAAGGCTATCAGGCCTCCGCAAAGTCCTGAATATCCGGCTACGACTCCATGCCAGTACCAAAGCGCCAATGCGGCGATCAGCAAAATGACAAATTGAGCCAATAAAACCGGAAAAACAGCCAAGCGATGGAAGGGCGACGTGTTTGGCGTGCGGGTTTCCATCACTCTTGCTCCTCAATAGTCGGCTGCCGGAAATCAATAACTTGGCATAATTTGTGCCGACAAAATGCGCGCAGAGTATAGGGGCGGTTCTGCCCCTATTCAACTGCCGGGTAGTGATTTCCGATCACGCGCTACATAAGCAAATGTTTCAGCGGATGTGGGCAAGGACGCCCTGAAGCTCATCAAGGGAGTTATATCCGATGACCAATTGTCCTTTGCCTTTCTTGCCGTGGCGAATTTGTACCGCAGAGCCCAGGCGCTCGGCCAGGCGCTGCTCCAGGCGCGCAATATCCGGATCAGGTTTGGCCGCTTCGACCGGTGCAGGTTTGCCGCTGAGCCACTGGCGAACCAGGGCCTCGGTCTGACGAACGGTGAGCCCTCGTGCGACAACGTGTCGCGCCCCTTCAACCTGTTGATTTTCCGGTAACCCGAGCAAAGCACGGGCGTGACCCATCTCGAGGTCGCCATGGGACAACATGGTCTTGATGACCTCCGGCAGCGCGATCAGGCGCAGCAAGTTGGACACGGTGACACGGGATTTACCCACGGCCTCGGCGACCTGTTGCTGGGTCAGCTGGAACTCCTGCTGCAAACGCTGCAGGGCGATCGCTTCTTCGATCGGGTTGAGGTCTTCACGCTGGATGTTCTCGATCAACGCCATGGCGATGGCGGTTTCATCCGTTACATCGCGCACCATCGCCGGGATGGTGTCCTTGCCGGCCTGCTGGCTGGCGCGCCAGCGGCGTTCACCGGCGATGATTTCAAAGCGGCCGCCGCCGATCGGGCGAACCACAATCGGCTGCATCACGCCCTGAGCCTTGATCGAATTGGCCAGTTCTTCCAGCGCCTGGGGATCCATGTCCCGGCGTGGCTGATATTTGCCGCGCTGGATCAGGTCCAGGGGCAGGTGCTGCAGCTCACGTTCGTCAGCCTGCACCGCCTGTTCTTCAAGCGATGTGACGGTCGGACCACTCAACAGTGCATCCAGTCCACGTCCGAGACCTCGTTTCTTGACGGCCATGGGGATTCCTTAAGTTGGCTGGGCTGCAGCGGTGCGTGAGTTGCGGCGTTGACGACGAACCATCTCGCCGGCCAATGCCAGGTAGGCAATGGCACCACGCGAAGTCTTGTCGTACGCCAACGCCGGCATGCCATAGCTCGGCGCTTCGGCCAAGCGGATGTTACGTGGGATCACGGTGTCGTACAGCTGCTCGCCAAAGTGTTCCTTGAGCTGGGCCGACACATCGTTCATCAGGCTCAGCCGCGGGTCGAACATGGTGCGCAGCAGGCCTTCGATCTGCAGGTTCGGGTTGAGCAACTCGGCGATACGCTTGATGTTATCCACAAGGTCGCTCAACCCTTCCAGCGCGTAGTACTCACACTGCATGGGAATGATCACCCCATCGGCCGCCACCAGTGCGTTAAGTGTGAGCATCGACAGCGACGGTGGGCAGTCGATCAAAATGTAGTCGTAGTTCTCGCGGATCGGTGCCAAAGCGCTGCGCAGACGGCTCTCCTTCATCTGCATTTCCAGCAGCACCACTTCCGCCGCTGTCAAATCGCGGTTGGCCGGCAGCAGTTGATAACCGCCATGCTCGGAGTAGTGCATGGCCTGGGCCAGGTCGCACTCGCCAATCAGCAAGTCGTAGACCGAGTTTTCCAAGCCGTGTTTATCCACACCGCTACCCATGGTGGCGTTGCCCTGTGGATCGAGATCGATCAACAGCACCCGGCGCTTGGTGGCGACCAGAGATGCTGCGAGGTTGATGCAGGTGGTGGTTTTGCCCACGCCACCTTTCTGGTTCGCTATCGCGAATACCTTAGCCATTCTTGCTTGTGTTCCCAATCATGCCGTGCGGCGCAGTATCAGCAGATGGCGTTGGCCTTGGCAACCGGGTACGGCCAAGGCGTGTTCGCTATCGAGGTGGAAGTCTGCCGGCAATGCTAACAGCTCATCGCTTGGATGGACGCCCTTCATTGCCAGCCAGCGGGTGTCACGGTCGCCCAGGTGACGGGTCCAGTTGCTGAAGTTCTCCATGCTGCTGAACGCCCGGGAAACAATTCCGTTGAAGGGCAGTTCAGGCGTGAAGGCTTCGACGCGACTGTGGATAACTTGCAGGTTATCCAGCTTGAGCTCGAGTTTGACCTGGGTCAGGAAACGAGTTTTCTTGCCGTTGCTGTCCAGGCAGGTCACCTGCGACTCGGGAAACAGGATAGCCAGTGGAATGCCAGGCATACCGCCACCACTGCCCACGTCAAGCCAACGACCGTTTTCGATAAATGGCATCACGCTCAGGCTGTCGAGCAAGTGACGGGAAACCATTTCGTCGGGATCACGCACGGCCGTCAGGTTGTAAGCCTTGTTCCACTTGATCAACAGGGCCAGGTAACCCAACAGCAAATCGTGCTGGGCTTCGGTCAAGTCCACGCCCAACTGGCGCGCACCTGTGGATAACTCTTCGGCGTGTTGCGAGGTGACCAACGAACTCAAGCGCTTTGCTCCAACTGACGGCCCGCGCCGCGTTTTTTCAAGTGAATCATCAACAGCGAAATGGCTGCCGGGGTGACGCCGGGGATACGTGAAGCCTGGCCGAGCGTTTCGGGGCGAGTTATCCCCAGCTTGCTTTGGATTTCTTTCGACAATCCGGAAATGCCGGTGTAGTCGATATCCACAGGCAGCTTGGTGTCTTCACTGGCGCGCAGACGAGCGATCTCGTCCTGCTGGCGGTCAATGTAACCGGCATACTTGGTTTTGATTTCGACCTGCTCGGCAACCTGTGGATCATCTGCGCCGCCGCCGGTCACTTCGACCAGACCCGCGTAATCGATCTCCGGACGGGACAGCAGGTTCAGCAGGTTGTACTCGTGGGTCAGCGGCGTGCCGAATTTTTCCGCAATCGCGTCGCCCTGCTGGGTGCCCGGGCGAACCCAAGTACTTTTCAGGCGTTGCTCTTCGAGCTCGATGCTTTCGCGTTTTTTGCAGAAGGCGGCCCAACGGGCATCGTCGACCAGGCCCAGTTCACGACCTTTTTCGGTCAGGCGCAGGTCGGCGTTGTCTTCGCGCAGGATCAGGCGATATTCCGCTCGGGAGGTAAACATCCGATACGGTTCCTGGGTTCCCAGGGTAATCAGGTCATCGACCAACACGCCGATATACGCTTCATCGCGACGCGGGCACCAGCTGTCTTTGCCCTGTGCACGCAATGCGGCGTTGGTCCCGGCCAGCAAACCTTGGGCGCCGGCTTCTTCGTAACCGGTGGTGCCGTTGATTTGGCCAGCGAAGAACAGACCGCCGATCACTTTGGTTTCCAGGCTGTACTTCAGGTCACGCGGGTCGAAGTAGTCGTATTCGATGGCGTAGCCCGGTCGCACGATGTGTGCGTTTTCCATGCCGCGAATCGATTGCACGATCTGGATTTGCACATCGAACGGCAGGGAAGTGGAAATCCCGTTTGGGTACAACTCGTGGGTGGTCAGCCCTTCAGGCTCGATGAAGACCTGGTGGCTTTCCTTGTCGGCAAAGCGGTGGATCTTGTCTTCGATCGACGGGCAGTAACGCGGGCCAATCCCTTCGATCACCCCGGAGTACATCGGCGAACGGTCGAGGTTCGCGGCAATGATTTCGTGAGTTCGGGCGTTGGTGTGGGTAATCCAGCAGCTCACCTGTTTGGGGTGTTGCTCTTTGGAACCCATGAACGACATCACCGGAATCGGTGTGTCGCCGGCTTGTTCGGTCATCACCGAAAAATCCACGGAACGTCCGTCAATACGCGGCGGGGTCCCGGTTTTCAGCCGACCGACGCGCAGCGGCAATTCGCGCAGGCGTTTTGCCAGGGCAATCGACGGCGGATCACCGGCGCGGCCACCCGAATAGTTCTGCATACCGATGTGGATAAGTCCGCCGAGGAACGTACCGGTGGTCAACACCACGGATTCTGCGAAGAAACGCAGGCCCATTTGGGTGACAACACCGCGAACCACGTCCTGTTCGACGATCAAGTCATCGGCGGCTTGCTGAAATATCCATAGGTTGGGCTGGTTTTCCAGGGTTTCGCGGACCGCGGCCTTGTACAGGATGCGGTCTGCCTGGGCCCGAGTGGCACGCACGGCCGGGCCTTTGCGGCTGTTGAGCACGCGAAATTGAATACCACCCTTGTCGGTGGCCTCGGCCATCACGCCACCAAGGGCATCGATTTCCTTGACCAGATGGCTTTTGCCGATCCCACCAATGGCAGGGTTGCAACTCATGGCACCGAGGGTTTCCACGTTATGCGTCAACAACAGGGTTTTTACGCCCATGCGTGCTGACGCCAGTGCTGCCTCGGTACCGGCATGACCGCCGCCGATGACGATCACTTCAAAACGGGAAGGGAAATCCACCACGCACCTCGTGCCTGCTTATGTAGGTAATCAGGAGTTGTTTGTTGAAAGGGTTTTGGAGCTTTGGCGGCAAGTATAGGGACTTCGCCCTTCCTAAAGAACCCTTTGCACAAAATTTAACCAGCTGTGGATGAATCACAGACAATAGAAATTAAAAGAGAGAAAGTTATTAAATCTTTGTTTTTATGTTTATTTCTACTGAGCACGTTTTCTGTGGATAGATCTCTACAGGCCTTTATTTACAATGTGTACAGCGATTCAAAAGTCTGTGGTCATGTGCCAATGAGGCCCTTGGATAAGTGCTTTAAGCCTGTGGATTAAACAGGTGGTTATCCACAGAGGGGTTTTTACTCAGGTTTCAAGCCCTGTTATCAACTGGGCACAGGGGCGGTTATTCACAGGGCTTAATCCACAGAACTCCGTGCAATGGTGTGAATTTCGCCCAAGATGAAGCCCACCGAATCTTTCTATTGGGGGGAAGCACGTCAAAAAAAGAGATCTATTGTGAGAAAACAGTGAGGCAGTTAATAATAGCGATTATCATTAACCTACCTTGTCATGCCCTATGTCCCCTTCTTCACACACGGCTGCGGTTCAGAACATCTACGAGCAGCACCATTCCTGGTTGCACGGGTGGCTCAAAGGTAAGTTGCATAACGCCTGCGATGCATCCGATGTGGCGCACGATACGTTCGTGCGCATTTTGGGTGGGCGGCATGCGGCGCAGATTGTTGAACCGCGGGACTACCTGGCGACCATCGCAAGGGGCCTGGTGATTGATCGTTATCGCCGGCATGGCATCGAGCAGGCCTACAAGCAAACCTTGGCCGAACGGCCTGAAACCACGGCCATCAGTGAAGAAGACAAGGCCATCATTATCGAGACGCTGGTGGCTGTGGATAAAGCCCTGTCCGCACTCGGCGAGCGAGCGCGACGGATCTTCCTGTTGTCGCAGATCGAGGGGCTGACTTATCAACAGATCGCCGATCAACTGCAGGTGTCGCTGACCACGGTGAAGAAGCACATGATCCGCGCATTGACTGAATGCTCGCTGATCGTGGCCAGCCTGTAATGGCCGCCCCCGATCGCAAGACCTTCGAGGCCGCTGCTAACTGGTATGTACAGTTTCAATCCCAAACGCCTACGGCTGCTGAACGCCTTGCCTGGCAACAGTGGCTCAACGGCGATCCGTCCCATCAGGCGGCATGGAACCAGATGGAGCAATTGCAGCGCAGTCTCGGCGCCCTGCCCCAGGATTTCACCCGCCGGGCATTGTCGACCACGCAACAACGTCGTCAGGTGTTGAAGTGGATGTTGGTAATGGGCGGTACCGGGTGCCTGGGGTGGAATGTTCAGCAACATACCTCCCTGGGAAATGTATGGGCCGACTACCGGACGTCTGTGGGTGAGCGCCGGCGCGTCGTATTGGCTGACGGCACACGGATTGATCTGAATACCAGCACGGCGATTGACGTGATATTCGATGGGCACCAACGTTTGATCCGGCTGCGTGAAGGCGAAGTACTTATCCACACCGGGAAGTTGGGCGGGCAGACGCCCTTTTATGTCGAAACCCGCCAAGGCAGAGTCCAGGCACTGGGTACACGGTTTACAGTGCGCCAGTTGCCGGATTCCACACGTGTCGGTGTTCTGGAGGATCGCGTAAGTGTGTCCCCTGGTGACCAGCCCGGCCATGCTCGACTGCTCGGTGCCGGTGAAAGCGCTGACTTTGATCGTCAAAACGTGGGGCTTGACCACACGTATAGCGGGTCCCAGGCAGCCTGGGTCGATGGCCAACTGATCGTATTGGATGCTCGCCTCGGGGATGTGATCGAAGACCTTGCCCGCTACCGTCCCGGTGTCCTGAAATGCGACTTGGCTTGTGCACGTCTACGTGTTTCCGGGACCTTCCGCCTGGATTCCACCGATGCGGTACTGGCGAATCTGCAGGCAACCTTGCCTATTCAGGTGAAATACTTCACTCGCTATTGGGTTTCGGTGAAGCGAATCGCTTGATCGCAAAAATATCCTCACAAGGGGTTATCTTTTTTTTACCTGACACGGCCCTAAAGGTAATCACGACGCCACCTTCAGGGCTTATCCACCTATGCGCCTTCGCACCAAGCTCCGCCAGCGACTTTCCTACCACGGTATGACGTGCAGCCTGCTGCTCGGCACGGCAGCCACAGCCGGTGTTTTGCTATCCAGTGACGCCATGGCCGCCAGCGCGGTGCAGCATTACGTCATTGCGGCCGGTCCCCTGGACAATGCCTTGAGTCAATTTGCCGCCAGGGCGAATGTGATTCTGTCTTTCTCGCCCCACCAAACCGCGCGCTTGAACACAACCGGGCTGGAAGGTGACTATTCGGTTGAGCAAGGTTTTGCACTGTTGCTGCAGAACTCGGGGTTACAAGCGCTGGTCCAGGCGCCTGGCAGCTATGTCCTGCAGGCCATTCCTACAGGGCAACTCACGCTCGCGCCCACCACGGTCAGCACTTATCAACAGGCGGGGTTCAATCAAGAGATTGCCGGGGATGTGGGCTACAAAGCGCAAAACAGCCGTATCGGTACCAAGACCAGCACGCCTTTGTCGGAAACACCGCGTTCGGTATCGGTCGTCACCGGCCAGCGCATCAAAGACCAGAAGTCGCAGACCCTGACTGAAGTATTGGGTTACGTGCCAGGTATCTTCGCACCGCCCTTTGCTGCTGGCGACGGTCTTGCGGGGGACTTGTTCTTTATCCGCGGTTTCAATGCCACGGATTACGGCTACGGCCTGCTGCGAGATGGCCTGCGCGTACAAGGCAATCGGTACGACACCACCAGTGAGCCCTATGGCCTGGAACGGGTCGAAATCTTTCGTGGGCCTTCTTCCCTGCTGTACGGTGAAAACGCGCCTGGCGGTTTAGTGAACCTGGTGAGCAAACATCCGACTGCCACGCCGCAAGGTGAAGTGCAGCTCGGTTATGGCTCGAATAATCGGCGTCAGTTGGGTGTGGATATCTCTGGTCCACTAAACGACAGCGGCAATATCCTTGGCCGGGTTGTGATGCTTGGCCGCAAGTCTGACACGCAGACTGACCATGTTCCTGATGATCGCCTGTATATCGCGCCTTCACTGACCCTGAATTTCGACGATTTCAACACGCTCACTCTGTTGGCCAATTACCAAAAGGACCACACCAATCTCGAACTTGGCCTACCCGCTGCGGGGACCTTGCTTACAAATCCAAACGGAAAGCTGTCCAAGCACACCATGCTCGGCGACCCAGACTGGAATACGTTCGAACGTGAAGCCTGGAGCAGCGGATACGAATTCAGCCACAGCTTCAATGATGAGTGGCAGTTCCGACAGAACTCGCGGTACATGCAATCGCGCATCAACCGTCACGAAACCTGGCCGAGCACATTGAACAATGGCGGTTTCGGCACCCAACTGAACATGACGGCCTACGACCGCTACAACAAGTCGATGGTCTACTCCCTGGATAACCAGTTGGAAGGCAAATTCCAGGTCGGGGGCCTGGAAAATACGGTGCTGTTCGGCGCCAGTTATGACCGCACCTCGTTCAACCAGGATTGGGACGCAGGTTTCGCCGGAACCATCAATATGTATAACCCCGTGTACCTGCGTGAGCCGCTTACCCCGGTGGCTGTGCAAAACACCTTGCTCGAGCAGCAGATGAAGGGTGTTTATGCACAAATCCAGAGCAAGTATGACCACTGGTTGTTCCTGCTGGGCGGCCGCCAGGACTGGGTCGACAGTGATTTCCGCGACAAGGTCAACAAAGCCAGCAACACCGGCTCCGAAGACCGCAAGTTTACCTACCAGGGCGGGGTGATGTACCAGTTCGACAACGGCCTGACGCCGTACGTCAGCTACTCCACCGCATTTGTGCCTGTACAGCAGATCTCCAACGCCGGTTCACCGTTGAAGCCGATCACCAGCAGTCAGTACGAAGTGGGTGTGAAGTACGAGCCGGTCGGCTGGGATACAGCGATGACCCTGTCGGTGTATGACTTGCGCAAGGAAGACGACACCTACCTCGACGCCACCACCAACAGCTACCGCCAGGTGGGCGAAAGCCGGGCCAAAGGTGCCGAGGTCGAGGTGAACAGCAATATCACGCCCAACCTGAATGTGACCGCAGCCTATACCTACACTGACGCTCGTATTACCAAGGACTCGGCTACCTCGCTGGTTGAGGGGCATCAGATGACGGGGGTTCCGCGCAACCAGGCCTCGGCGTGGGGCAAGTACCGCTTTCTCGATGGCCAACTCAAGGGTTTGTCCCTGGGCGGCGGTGTGCGCTATTTCGACAGTACGTTTTCTTACACCCAGCCAAGCCTGTACGGAAAGCTGGATGCTGGGAGCGTCACTCTGGTGGACGCAGCCGTGGGCTATCAGATCGACAAGCACTGGTCAGTGGACGTGAACGCCAAGAATCTGTTCGACAAGGAGTATGTTTCTGGCTGCAACGACGCGGGCCGCTGCTATTGGGGTGACAGTCGCACACTGCTTGGCACTGTTTCGTACAACTGGTGAAGGATGAAGGCCTGAAGAATCAAAATATTCTTCAGGCCTTCATCGCGGGCAAGCCAGCTCCTACTTGCCGATACAGAAGCTGGAGAAGATCCGTCCCAGCAGATCATCCGAGCTGAACGCGCCGGTGATTTCTCCCAACAGCTGCTGCGCCTGACGCAAGTCCTCAGCCAACAGCTCACCAGCCCCCGCCAAGGTCAATTGAGCCCGACCGTGCTCCAACGCTGCACTTGCGTGACGCAGCGCCTCCAGATGCCTGCGACGTGCACTGAAGCTGCTTTCCGAGGTCTGCTCGTACCCCATGCAGGCCTTGAGGTGGTCGCGCAGCAACTCCAGTCCATCACCGGCCGATTTCGCACTCAGGCTGATGGTGACATGGCCATCCTCGCTGGTTTCCATCGCTATGGCTTCACCGGTCAGGTCAGCCTTATTCCGAATCAAGGTGACTTTGGACGGGTCTGGCCGTTGCTCAAGGAATTCCGGCCACAGTGCGAATGGATCTATAGCTTCCGGCGCCGTGGCATCTACCACCAGCAACACACGGTCCGCCTCACTGATAGCCTTGAGCGCACGCTCGACGCCGATCTTTTCCACCTGGTCGTCGGTGTCGCGTAAACCCGCGGTATCGACCACGTGCAACGGCATGCCATCAATGTGGATATGTTCGCGCAAAATGTCCCGGGTGGTACCGGCAATCTCGGTGACGATGGCAGCTTCTCGACCCGCCAGGGCGTTCAGCAGGCTGGATTTGCCGGCATTGGGGCGCCCAGCGATCACCACCGTCATGCCGTCGCGCAGCAACGCGCCCTGCCCGGCTTCACGCAGGACTGTGGATAATTCATCGCGGACCTTATCCAGCATCGCCAATACATGGCCATCGGCAAGAAAGTCGATTTCCTCTTCAGGAAAATCAATCGCCGCCTCGACGTAGATGCGCAGGCTTATCAACTGTTCGGTCAAGTTATGCACACGCAGGGAAAAAGCGCCCTGCAAAGAGCGCAATGCGTTGCGTGCTGCCTGTGCAGAACTGGCCTCGATCAAGTCGGCAATTGCTTCAGCCTGTGCCAGGTCGAGCTTGTCGTTAAGGAATGCCCGCTCACTGAATTCTCCAGGACGAGCCAGGCGGCAGCCCAATTGCAGGCAGCGCTGCAACAACATATCCAGAACGATTGGGCCGCCATGCCCCTGCAATTCCAGTACGTCTTCACCCGTGAAGGAGTTGGGGCCCGGGAAATACAGGGCCAGGCCTTCGTCCAATACTTCTTCATCAGAGCCCAGGAACGGGCCGTAATGGGCATAGCGCGGCTTTAACTCTCTCCCGCTGATGGCCTTCGCGGCAATGCCGGCGAGCGGTCCGGAAATACGAACGATACCGACGCCGCCGCGACCCTGAGCGGTAGCGACAGCAGCGATGGTTTCACGAGTAGCGCTCATCAGCAGGTTCCAGAATAAAAATGACGGAAAGCAAAACGCCCCACTAGGGGGCGTCTTGAGTGGTTATCCACAGAGTAAATTACGCCTCGGCTTTTTTGGTAGCCGCTTCGATTTTACGTGTGATGTACCACTGTTGAGAGATCGACAACACGTTGTTGACCACCCAGTACAGAACCAGACCAGCTGGGAACCACAGGAAGAAGAAGGTGAAGATGATTGGCATCATTTTCATCACTTTGGCCTGCATCGGATCCGGTGGTGTCGGGTTCAGGCGCTGCTGGATAAACATGGTCGCGCCCATGATGATCGGCAGGATAAAGAACGGGTCTTTGATCGACAGGTCAGTTATCCACAGCATGAACGGTGCCTGACGCATTTCCACGCTTTCCAGGAGTACCCAGTAAAGCGACAGGAATACCGGCATCTGCACCAGAATCGGCAAGCATCCACCCAGCGGGTTGATCTTCTCTTTCTTGTACAGCTCCATCATGGCCTGCGACATTTTCTGCCGGTCATCGCCATGTTGTTCTTTCAGCGCGGCCAGTTTAGGGGCCACGGCACGCATGCGCGCCATCGACTTGTAGCTGGCGGCCGACAGTGGGAAGAAGATCCCCTTGATCAGCATGGTCAGGAAGATGATCGACCAGCCCCAGTTACCGACGATGCTGTGGATATGTTGCAGCAGCCAGAAAATCGGCTGGGCAATGAACCACAGGATGCCGTAATCCACAGTCAGTTCCAGACCTGGGGACAACTCTTTCAACACCGCTTGGCTTTTCGGGCCGGCGTACAGGGTTGCGCTGGTTTCAGCCTTGGCACCTGGAGCGACAGTCAACGCCGGGCCGGTGTAGCCAATGATGTAGTTACCTTTGCTGTCCTTGCGCGCCAGTACTGCATTGTTCTGACCAGGCTGAGGAATCCACGCGGTCACAAAGTAGTGTTGCAGCCAGGCTACCCAACCACCGTTCACGTTATAGGTGATCGGTGCCTTGGTTTTGTCTTCGGCCACCTTATCCATGTCTTTCATGGATACTTTTTTGTACGGCTCCGAACTTGTCCACAGGGCTGCGCCCAGGTAAGTCGCGGTACCGGTCGCAGTGCTGGACGATGGATCGGAGCTGGCGTCACGCTTGAGCTGCGCAAACATTGCGCCGGTCCAAGGCTGAGCGCTCTGGTTGTCGATCAAATAGGTGACAACGATGTCGTACAGCCCGCGCTTGAGTGTGAAACGCTTGATGTAGTTGACGCCGTCCTTGCTGAACTTCAAGTCCACGACCAGTTGGTCTTGGCCATCTGCCAGTTGGTAGCTCTTCTTCTCCGAAGAGAAAATCGGACGACCGGTTGCGCTCGCATCAGGACCGTTGGTGCCGATCAGGCCACTTTGTGCCTGGTAAACGCGTTCGCCACCGTTATCGAACAACTGGAATGGAATTTCCGGGTGATCCTGACGACGCGGATACAGCGGAAGTGTCAGTTTGGCAACATCGCCACCTTGCGGGTCGATAGCCAAGTCCAATACATCCGTCTTGATCTGGATGAGGTCGGTGCTTGTGGCAACTGCAACTTCGGCAGGTGCTTTTGTTTCGCCCGCTGCGCGTGGAATGTCATCACTGGCGGCAGTATTGGTGCCACTAACTGTATCGGGAAGTCCCGCTGGAACAGCATTGGCAGCAACATTCTGAGTCGGCAGGGCAGCTTGGCCATAGTCCTGGTTCCACTTAAGGACCATGACGTAGGACACGATTGCCAGGGCGACGATCAGGATCGTGCGTTTAATATCCATGATTACTCGGCCATCGAAGAAGAACGGGAGGTAGGGATAGGTGGAACCGGGTCATAACCACCGGGATTCCACGGATGACAGCGACCTAAACGACGAAAGGTCAGCCAGCCACCGCGCAGAAGACCATGATTTTCTATGGCCTCTAACGCGTAGCAGGAACAACTGGGGTAGAAACGACAGTGGCTGGCCATCAGAGGACTAATGGCATAGCGGTAAAACTGGATCGGAACGAGTGCCAGTTTACGCATCGGTACTGTCTACCCCTACAGTTTCGGTGCTGACTGCTGGTGCTGGCTTGTTGGTACGCGCCAGACGTTTCCAGAGCTTGCCGAAATGCTGAATCAATTCGGGGTTTTCTACATCCCCCAAGCCTTTGCGCGCGACGATAACAATATCCCAACCAACCAGAGTGTCCTGGTGGAGGCGAAACGATTCGCGCATCAGACGCTTGAGGCGATTGCGCTCAACGGAGAGCTTTACGCTCTTCTTGCCGATCACCAACCCGAGACGGGGGTGATCAAGATCGTTGTTACGCGCAAGGAGCAGGAGATTTTTCCCCGGAACCTTGCCGGTGGGGGAGTCAAAGACTGCCTTGAAGTGCCGGGGGGTTAGCAGACGCTTTTCCCGACTGAAGTCCTGACTCACCACCAGTACCGGATTATCAAACTGCCAGACGCGCACGACCTTTGGCGCGGCGACGCGACAGGACAGCACGGCCGTTCTTGGTAGCCATGCGAGCACGGAAGCCGTGGGTACGGGCGCGTTTGATGGTGCTTGGTTGGAAAGTACGTTTCATGGCGTTGTTACCTGGTTCGTCCACAACGGGCCGGAATGGCCCCCGTTTTAAGAGACCGGCGATTCTAGAGAAAGCAAGCCTCTAGGTCAATTTCCAACCAGCTTTTCCTTCAATTAGATCTTTACGGACCTCCAGCCCTTTTCTTTCCGTTCTGCTTCCATGAGCAATGCCATAGATATAAAAATAAAGAAGGAAGTTATTTAAAGCTTTTCTGTAAAGCTTATAAAAGCTAGGCAGGCCATCCTCTGTGGATAACTGCCTTGAGGCCTTATTCCACGTGATGTACAGAGAATGACAACACGGGGGAGAAACGGTGCTCTGCCTGTGCTGCGCTGTCGGATAAGCTGTGTGTGGAATGGCATGTTATCCACAGGCCAGTTACCCACAGACTTTCGCCCCCACTTGTACAACGAGCTCAGGCACGCTTATCCACAGAGCTTATGCACAGACCATCTGTCGCATTTTTTGCAGTTAAGGCATTGATTTTGGCTGGCCTGTGAGCAACCTACATGTGGATAAGTGGGCTGCTGGCCGCTACAATGGCGGCTGTTTTTGCCTCACCGGCTTTCAACTTAGGGGATATCCGTGTCAGTGGAACTTTGGCAGCAGTGCGTTGAGCTTTTGCGCGATGAGCTGCCTGCCCAGCAATTCAACACCTGGATCCGCCCGCTACAGGTCGAAGCCGAAGGCGACGAGTTGCGTGTCTATGCGCCCAATCGTTTTGTTCTCGACTGGGTCAACGAAAAGTACCTGAGCCGCGTTCTCGAATTGCTCGATGAACACGGCAATGGCCTCGCGCCCGTGCTCTCCTTATTGATAGGCAGCAAACGCAGCTCGGCACCTCGTGCTGCACCGAATGCTCCGCTCGCAGCGAGTGCCTCGCAGGCTCAAGTCGCCGCGGCGCCTGTTAATAACTCGCCAGCGCCGGTTGCCCAGACGCCTTCGAAATCCTCGTCGCAGAAAAACGCGCCTATAAATGAAGAGCCGTCCCGCGACAGCTTCGATCCGATGGCGGGCGCCAGTTCCCAGCAGGCTCCGGTCCGCGCCGAGCAGCGCACGGTACAGGTCGAAGGCGCGCTCAAGCACACCAGCTACCTGAACCGCACGTTCACCTTTGAGAACTTCGTCGAAGGTAAATCCAACCAGCTGGCCCGCGCGGCCGCCTGGCAGGTCGCAGACAACCCCAAGCACGGTTACAACCCGCTCTTCCTTTATGGCGGCGTTGGCTTGGGTAAGACCCACTTGATGCACGCTGTGGGTAACCATCTATTAAAGAAGAACCCGAATGCCAAGGTTGTATACCTGCACTCGGAGCGCTTCGTGGCTGACATGGTCAAGGCCCTGCAGCTCAATGCGATCAACGAGTTCAAGCGGTTCTACCGCTCCGTTGATGCATTGCTGATCGATGACATTCAATTCTTCGCGCGTAAGGAGCGTTCCCAGGAAGAGTTTTTCCACACGTTCAACGCCCTGCTCGAAGGTGGCCAACAGGTCATCCTGACCAGTGACCGTTACCCGAAGGAAATCGAAGGCCTGGAAGAACGCTTGAAGTCGCGCTTTGGTTGGGGCCTTACCGTTGCGGTAGAGCCGCCGGAGCTGGAAACCCGCGTTGCGATCCTGATGAAAAAGGCCGATCAGGCGAAAGTCGATCTGCCCCACGACGCTGCGTTTTTCATCGCCCAACGCATTCGCTCCAACGTGCGTGAGCTGGAAGGTGCGCTCAAGCGTGTCATTGCGCACTCTCACTTCATGGGCCGCGACATCACCATCGAGCTGATTCGCGAATCCCTGAAGGACTTGCTGGCATTGCAGGACAAACTGGTGAGTGTGGATAACATCCAGCGCACCGTGGCCGAGTACTACAAGATCAAGATTTCCGACCTGTTGTCCAAGCGCCGTTCGCGCTCGGTGGCTCGTCCGCGTCAGGTGGCCATGGCACTCTCCAAGGAGTTGACCAACCATAGCCTGCCGGAAATCGGTGATGTGTTTGGCGGCCGCGACCACACCACGGTCTTGCACGCGTGCCGCAAGATCAACGAGCTTAAGGAATCCGACGCGGATATTCGCGAGGACTACAAGAACCTGCTGCGTACACTGACTACTTGATGACACCAGCGCAGCTTATTAAGGCA
Source organism: Pseudomonas sp. B14(2022) (assembly GCF_012030485.1). NCBI lineage: Bacteria > Pseudomonadati > Pseudomonadota > Gammaproteobacteria > Pseudomonadales > Pseudomonadaceae > Pseudomonas > Pseudomonas sp. B14(2022). Next base: position 46,970 of record NZ_JAAUVM010000009.1, on the reverse strand, counting down.
AGGGACTAGACCATGCATTTCACCATTCAACGCGAAGCCCTGTTGAAACCCCTGCAACTGGTCGCAGGCGTCGTCGAGCGCCGACAGACCTTGCCGGTGCTCTCCAACGTATTGCTGGTGGTCGAAGGCCAGCAATTATCCCTGACCGGTACCGACCTGGAAGTCGAGCTGGTCGGTCGCGTGCAACTGGAAGAACCCGCTGAACCTGGCGAGATCACAGTACCTGCACGCAAGTTGATGGACATCTGCAAAAGCCTGCCGAACGACGCGCTGATCGACATTAAGGTTGATGAGCAGAAGTTGGTGGTCAAGGCGGGACGCAGCCGTTTCACGCTGTCTACTTTGCCGGCCAATGATTTCCCGACTGTGGAAGAAGGCCCGGGCTCACTGACCTGCAGCCTGGAGCAAAGCAAACTGCGCCGTCTGATTGAGCGTACCAGCTTCGCCATGGCTCAGCAGGACGTGCGTTACTACCTCAACGGCATGCTGCTGGAAGTGTCGGAAGGCATCATCCGCGCCGTGGCCACCGACGGCCACCGTCTGGCGATGTGCTCGATGCGCGCCGATATCGGTCAACCTGATCGTCATCAGGTGATAGTGCCGCGTAAGGGTATTCTCGAACTGGCGCGCCTGCTCACTGAGCCGGATGGCAATGTCAGCATCGTACTGGGTCAGCACCATATCCGCGCGACCACCGGCGAGTTCACCTTCACCTCCAAGCTGGTTGACGGCAAGTTCCCGGATTACGAGCGAGTTCTGCCTAAAGGCGGCGACAAGTTGGTGATCGGTGATCGCCAGGCCCTGCGTGAAGCGTTCAGCCGTACTGCGATTCTCTCCAACGAGAAGTACCGTGGTATTCGTCTGCAACTGGCCAACGGTCAGTTGAAAATCCAGGCCAATAACCCGGAGCAGGAAGAAGCGGAAGAGGAAGTGGGCGTTGATTACAACGGCGGCACTTTGGAAATCGGCTTCAACGTGAGCTACTTGCTGGACGTGCTGGGTGTGATGACCACCGAACAGGTTCGCCTGATCCTGTCCGACTCCAACAGCAGCGCCCTGGTGCAGGAATCCGATAATGACGACTCGGCTTACGTTGTTATGCCGATGCGTCTGTAATCATGCTCAGCAGAAGCTAGATGTCCCTTAGTCGCGTCTCGGTCACCGCGGTGCGCAATTTGCACCCGGTGACCTTCTCCCCCTCCCCCCGCATCAATATCCTTCACGGCGCCAACGGCAGTGGCAAAACCAGCGTGCTGGAAGCCATCCACCTGCTAGGGCTTGCCCGTTCCTTTCGCAGTGCCCGCTTGTTGCCGGTGATTCAGTATGAACAACTGGCCTGCACAGTATTTGGCCAGGTTGAACTTGCAGAAGGTGGGCACAGCAGCCTGGGGATTTCTCGTGATCGCGGCGGTGAGTTCCAGATTCGCATCGACGGGCAGAATGCTCGCAGTGCTGCGCAACTGGCAGAGATCCTGCCATTGCAACTGATCAACCCTGACAGCTTTCGCTTGCTGGAAGGCGCGCCAAAAATCCGCAGGCAGTTCCTCGACTGGGGAGTGTTCCACGTGGAACCGCGATTCATGGCCACTTGGCAGCGCCTGCAGAAGGCCCTGCGGCAGCGGAACTCATGGCTGCGGCATGGTACACTTGACGCCGCTTCGCAAGCGGCCTGGGACCGGGAATTGTGCCTGGCCAGCGACGAAATAGATGAATACCGCCGCGCCTATATCAAAGCCTTGAAACCAGTCTTTGAGCAGACCTTGAGCGAGTTGTTGGATCTCGAGGGGCTGACGCTGAGTTACTACCGTGGTTGGGATAAAGAACGTGAGCTGAGTGCAGTGCTCGCGACGTCCCTGCAGCGGGATCAGCAAATTGGCCATACCCAGGCCGGACCCCAACGGGCTGATTTGCGTCTTAGATTAGGCGCACACAATGCTGCGGACATCTTGTCCCGCGGCCAGCAGAAGTTGGTGGTGTGTGCACTGCGTATCGCCCAGGGTCATCTGGTTAGCCAAGCCCGACGTGGTCAGTGTATTTATCTGGTGGATGACTTGCCGTCTGAACTCGACGAGCAACATCGCCGTGCGTTATGCCGCTTGTTGGAAGAATTACGCTGCCAGGTGTTTATCACCTGTGTAGACCACGAATTATTGAGGGAAGGCTGGCAGACGGAAACGCCAGTCGCTTTGTTCCACGTGGAACAAGGCCGTATCACCCAGACCCACGACCATCGGGAGTGAAGGCATGAGCGAAGAAAACACGTACGACTCGACCAGCATTAAAGTGCTGAAAGGTTTGGATGCCGTACGCAAACGTCCCGGTATGTACATTGGCGACACTGATGACGGTAGCGGTCTGCACCACATGGTGTTCGAGGTGGTCGACAACTCCATCGACGAAGCTCTGGCCGGTCACTGCGACGACATCAGCATCATCATCCATCCGGACGAATCCATTACTGTGCGCGACAACGGTCGTGGCATCCCGGTAGACGTGCACAAAGAAGAAGGCGTTTCGGCGGCAGAGGTCATCATGACCGTGCTCCACGCCGGCGGTAAGTTCGACGACAACTCCTATAAAGTCTCCGGTGGTTTGCACGGTGTGGGGGTGTCGGTGGTGAATGCTCTGTCCGAAGAGCTGATCCTGACCGTTCGCCGCAGTGGCAAGATCTGGGAGCAGACCTATGTCCACGGTGTGCCACAGGAGCCGATGAAAATCGTTGGTGACAGTGAAACCACCGGTACCCAGATCCATTTCAAGCCATCGGCTGATACCTTCAAGAACATCCACTTCAGCTGGGACATCCTGGCCAAGCGTATTCGTGAACTGTCCTTTCTTAACTCCGGTGTGGGTATCGTCCTAAAGGACGAGCGCAGCGGCAAGGAAGAACTGTTTAAGTACGAAGGCGGCTTGCGTGCGTTCGTTGAATACCTGAACACCAACAAGACTGCGGTCAACCAGGTATTCCACTTCAACATCCAGCGTGAAGACGGCATTGGCGTGGAAATCGCCCTGCAATGGAACGACAGCTTCAACGAGAACCTGTTGTGCTTTACCAACAACATTCCACAGCGTGACGGTGGTACTCACTTGGTGGGTTTCCGTTCCGCGCTGACGCGTAACTTGAACACCTACATCGAAGCCGAAGGCCTGGCGAAGAAGCATAAAGTTGCCACCACCGGTGACGATGCGCGCGAAGGTCTGACCGCGATTATTTCGGTGAAAGTGCCGGACCCTAAATTCAGCTCCCAGACCAAAGATAAGCTGGTGTCTTCCGAAGTGAAGACAGCGGTTGAACAGGAGATGGGCAAGTACTTCTCCGACTTCCTGCTGGAAAACCCGAACGAAGCCAAACTGGTTGTCGGCAAGATGATCGACGCCGCGCGTGCCCGTGAAGCGGCGCGTAAAGCTCGTGAGATGACTCGTCGTAAAGGCGCGCTGGATATTGCCGGCTTGCCAGGCAAACTGGCTGACTGCCAGGAGAAGGACCCTGCCCTCTCCGAACTGTACCTGGTGGAAGGTGACTCTGCTGGCGGTTCCGCCAAGCAGGGTCGTAATCGTCGCACCCAGGCTATCCTGCCGTTGAAAGGTAAGATCCTCAACGTTGAGAAGGCTCGCTTCGACAAGATGATTTCCTCCCAGGAAGTCGGCACCTTGATCACGGCACTGGGCTGCGGTATTGGCCGTGACGAGTACAACATCGACAAGCTGCGCTATCACAACATCATCATCATGACCGATGCTGACGTCGACGGTTCGCACATCCGTACCCTGCTGCTGACCTTCTTCTTCCGTCAGTTGCCGGAGCTGATCGAGCGTGGCTACATCTACATCGCCCAGCCGCCGTTGTACAAAGTGAAGAAAGGCAAGCAAGAGCAGTACATCAAAGACGACGACGCCATGGAAGAGTACATGACGCAGTCGGCCCTGGAAGATGCCAGCCTGCACTTGAACGACGAAGCCCCGGGCATCTCCGGCGAGGCGCTGGAGCGTCTGGTTAACGACTTCCGTATGGTGATGAAGACGCTCAAGCGCCTGTCGCGCCTGTACCCACAGGAACTGACCGAGCACTTCATCTACCTGCCGTCCGTAAGCCTGGAGCAGTTGGGCGACCACGCCCACATGCAAGAATGGCTGGCCCAGTACGAAGTACGCCTGCGCACTGTCGAAAAATCCGGCCTGGTGTACAAAGCCAGCCTGCGTGAAGACCGTGAGCGTAATGTCTGGCTGCCAGAGGTCGAATTGATCTCCCACGGCCTGTCGAACTACGTCACCTTCAACCGCGACTTCTTCGGCAGCAACGACTACAAGACCGTTGTGACCCTCGGCGCGCAACTGAGCACCCTGCTGGACGACGGTGCTTATATTCAGCGTGGCGAGCGTAAGAAAGCGGTGAAGGAGTTCAAGGAAGCCCTGGACTGGTTGATGGCGGAAAGCACCAAGCGCCACACTATCCAGCGATACAAAGGTCTGGGCGAAATGAACCCGGACCAACTGTGGGAAACCACCATGGACCCAGCCCAGCGCCGTATGCTGCGTGTGACCATCGAAGACGCCATTGGCGCAGACCAGATCTTCAACACCCTGATGGGTGATGCGGTCGAACCTCGTCGTGACTTCATCGAGAGCAATGCCTTGGCGGTGTCTAACCTGGACTTCTGATCCAGGCGCGCCCCCAAAAATAAAAAAGGCCAACGCTATGCGTTGGCCTTTTTTATTGCGAATGGTCTGCAAAATGCTCCACGTGGAACATCATGGTTTTTATCCAGAAGAAGCCGCAGCTACGCTCTCCAACCGATACCCATACCCATAGATCGTCAACAACTGCCAACCCCTATCAGCGGTAAGCCCGAGCTTGTTGCGTAGCCGATAGATATGCGTATCCAGCGGCCGAGAGGACACCATTTCTTCATGGGTCCAGAACCGCTCATAAAGGTACTCGCGCGATAGCGGCCGAGCCAGGTTGGCGAACAAGCAGCTCGCCAGACGGTATTCGCGCTCGGTGAGGTTGATCGGTTTGCCTGCACGCGTGACGGTCAACTCTGCGTCGTCGAAGGTCAGGTCATTGAAACTCTGCACTTCGGGGGTCGCCGATTTCTGCAGGCCATGCCGACGCAGAACGGCTGTAACTCGCGCCTTCAGTTCGTTAGGGCGAAAGGGCTTGCTGACGTAATCGTCGGCGCCACTGTTCAATGCGGTAACGATATCGCTTTCGGCATCACGGCTGGTGAGCATGATGACAGCGGGTGGTGACTCCATGTGCTCACGGGTCCAGCGTAGCAAAGCAATACCGGTGATGTCGGGCAGTTGCCAGTCGAGTATCAACAGGTCGAAGGTCTCCCGGCGCAATTGACGCAGCAGGTCTTCGCCGCGCTCGAAGCAATGCAGGGTCCAGGATTGTTCGGCGGTGCTGGGGATTTGTCGCAGTGTCTGTTCCACCCGTCGCAATTCTGCGGGTTCGTCATCCAGTATTGCGACACGCATGGGAGGGTCCTTTCTTTTTGAAGAGTACGGCAGTCGTATATTGAGGGGCACGTACTGCGCAGATGCCGGTCATTGAATCTGAAGAATTGTGCTCAGGTTCGTCGACCCCTTGGATCTCTCGGTAGGCTGGGATCAATAAGCGAATACGCCATTGAAAGTCTTCCATACCTATGTGGGAAAGATACCGACTCCAGGCGTTAAGGAAAAGGATCAGCCGACGCATGCGCTGTCGTAAACTCCTGTGCCCTGATAGTGGATGCCCTTTGGAATCCCCGCCGTTATGAACATCAAGCAGGAAATTTTTTCCACCGCGCCGAAAATGAGCTTCACTGGGCTCAAAGCGTCGTTCTATCACGTACGTATGTCGGCTTACGACGTGCAACGCCTGAGGAGGAATCGGGGGCCTATGCCATCATCTACCGCCTGCCAACAACACCGGCGCGTTGATCCATGATGCTCTGGGGAAAGGCCGAAAAGCGCCAACCCACCCATGCCCAGCGCCTGTTCCACGGTCTGGTACGGGAGTGGTTATGGATTGGTTTGCTGCTGTTGCCAATCACTGCCTACCTCTCGATGAGTCCAGGTCTGGCCTTGAACAACCCGCTATACGACAGCCTTCGCCGCCTGGCGCCACTGCCGGTGGACCCGCGCATCCTGCTGGTGACCATCGATGACCCTAGCCTGAAGAAACTCGGCCAGTGGCCTTGGCCGCGTAGTTTGCACGCCGACCTGATCGATCGTCTTAGCGCAGCGCAGCCGGCCGGTATCTTGTTTGATGTGATCTTCAGCGAGCCCGGTAACCCGGTTAATGACAAGCGCTTGGCCGACTCGGTGTGCAACGCCGGCAACGTATTGTTGCCCTTGGCCCGTGACGATTCCACCAGCTACAGCCAGCCCGGGACACAAATGCTGTCACTGCTCAAATGTGCCAAGGGTGTCGGGCATATCAATGTGGAGGCGGATAGCGATGGCGTGGTGCGCAGGCTGTATATGCGTGAGGGGCCAGCCGGCGCCACAGCGCTTCAGTTAGCGTGGCTGGCCTTCGCGATGAGCGGGCAATCGGCCGAGATGCCCGGGCAGGCCCTGACGTCGATCACCCAGGATTGGCACCGGGAGCATGCCGTCCGTATCCCGTTTATTGCTGCCGACACCCATTTCCCGAGCGTGTCTTATGTCAGCGTATTACGCGGTGAGGTCCCTCCCGAGCGGTTGCGGGGCCGTCTGATTCTGGTGGGGGCGACAGCGTCGGGCATGGGCGATCGTTTTGTCACACCGCTCTCTCCTATGGCAGGCACCACCGCGGGTGTGGAGATCCAGGCCAATGTGCTCAATGGCTTGCTGCAAGATCGAAGTATTGTGGACTTGCCCGGATGGCTGGCCGCACTGATCGCAACGTCCCTGGTGGCGATGCTGCTGGGCCTGCTGCTCTACCGCCCGCGCTATGCGCTGTGGATGACCCTGGGGTGCATGTTCATGGCCTTGGTGGGTTCAGCGGCCTTGTTGCGCCTGGGCTACTGGTGGTCGCCTGCGGCCTGCTTGATCGGTTTGCTGCTCAGCTACCTGATCTGGAACTGGCGTCGTTTGAGTGTGATCCTGGCCTACTTCGGCTGGGAATTGGCGCGCCTGGATAACGAACCCAAAGTCTTGCCCGAACGCCGTCGCGCACCCGCCAACAAAGGTGACGTATTGCAGGGCCGTATCTTTGCCCTGGAGCAAGCCGTAAGTCGTACGCGGGACACCCGACGTTTTATGGCCGATGGGTTGGAATGCTTGCCGGTGGCGACACTGATCACAGACACCCAGGCTAATATCCTGTTGGCCAACCGCATTGCGCGGGAAGTGTTCGGCAATGACTTGATCAACCATAACCTTCTGGAGCAGCTGGCTGACCTCGGTTATCCGCCGCTGCACAATGGCGTACGCCCCACCCTCTCAACGCTGGAACTCGTTGAGTTTCGTGATATCCACCAACGCAGCCTGCGCATGGAGCTTGCCCCCCTGCTGCCGGCGGAAGGGGATGTGGCGCTGGGCTGGCTGCTGAGCCTCACCGACCTGAGCAAGGAACGCGAGGCCCAGCAGCATCGGGAAACCATGCTGCGCTTCCTCTCCCACGACTTGCGCGCACCCCACTCGGCGATCCTCGCACTGTTGGATGTGCACAACAGTGAGTCGCCGATTTTTGCCCAGATCGAGCAGCAGGTACGCCGCGCCTTGGGTCTGACCGAATCATTTGTGCAACTGGCTAGGGCTGAGGCCGATGGCTACCAGTTCGAGCCTACGCTGTTCGCCATGTTGGTAATGGATGCCTTTGATCAAGTGGCAGTGATCGCCCACCTCAAAGGTATTCACTTGGTCCACGATCTGGACGAGGCTGACGAAGGGATGGTGTCAGCCGATCAATCATTGCTCACCCGCGCATTGTTCAATGTGCTGGAGAACGCGATCAAATACTCCCGGTCCGGTACCACCGTTCGGCTGCGACACAGCAGCGCGCAAGGCTGGTTGGAATGCCGCATCAGCGACCAGGGCCCCGGGATAGCCGCCGAGGATTTGCCTGAGCTGTTCAGCCAGTACAAGCGCTTTGACTCGGCCCAAGGCAGCGAAGGGTTGGGGTTGGGACTGAGCATGGTCAAGGCGGTCGTTGAGCGTCATGGGGGCCGTATCGGGTGTGAAAGCACCGTGGGCAAAGGCACCACTTTCAGCCTGCAGCTGCCCTTGCTGGACGACTGCTAAAACGTACTTTTCTGCTGTGCATAAAAAACCGGTCTCAAGGACCGGTTTTTTAATGCGGAAAAACTTATGCACGTTTTTTTAGATTTTATCTGTTTTGGAAATATCTAAGTAAATCAACTTATTAGGATCAAAAAAAGCCAATTCGCCAACAAACCGTGCACAGGTTATCCACAGATACTCATACCACCGGCGTCTCCACCACAATCGGCTCCGGCGGCAGAGAGCCCATGGCCCGCTGCTGCGCTTCATTCCATGCCTGGGCACGGTCATTCAGCGCGGCAATCGCGCGTGGGCCTTCCCCTTCTGCGTACATTGGCTCGCCTATCACCACAGTGATAGTGCCTGCGCGTTTTGCCCAACCTGTCTTCGGCCAGAACCTGCCGGCGTTATGCGCAATCGGCAGCACCGGCAGGTTGGCGTTGACCGCCAATGCCGTACCTCCACGGGAGAACTTGCCTACGGTCCCAAAGGGGACTCGTGTACCTTCCGGAAAGATCAGCACCCACACGCCGTCCTTGAGCAGCTCATCGCCCTTCTTGGCGACATGCTTGAGCGCCGCCTTGGGGTTGTCACGGTCGATAGCGATCGGGCGCAACATGGCCATGGCCCAGCCGAAGAACGGCACGTACAGCAGCTCACGCTTGAGCACCTGGCTCAAGGGCGAGAAGTAAGCCGAGAGGAAGAAGGTCTCCCAAGTGCTCTGGTGATTCGACAGAATCACGCACGGCTGGTCCGGTACGTTTTCAGCGCCCTTGATCTCGAAACGAATGTTCAGGAACACCTTGGTCAGCCACAACGCGCAGCGGCACCAATAGACGTTGATAAAGCGATAGCGCGCCTTGAACGGCAGGAACGGCGCAATAAAAAAGCTCAGGGTGCACCAGAGAAACGAACTGGTGCCCAACAGCAGGTAAAAGAAAAAGGTTCTGATGGCCTGCAAAATCGACATGGCGGCATTTACCGTTGCGGGACATGGCCCGCCTGTTAAAAGCGCACTCCCGAACAGTCCTTGGCCAGGAAGTCGAGGGCGGCTAGTTGTTGATAAGTTCTGCGGCAACCGCCGCCAGATCGTCAAAAATCAAGGTGCCTACCGGCAGGTTTTTCGCCTGGGTCTTTTCGCCTTTCCCGGTCTTTACCAAAACTGGCTGAGAGTCGACGGCTTTGGCCGCCTCCAGGTCACCGAGGCTGTCCCCGACGAACCATATCCCAGCTAAAGGCACCTTGTAATGTTCTGCAATGGTTTTCAACATGCCGGGTTTGGGTTTGCGGCAATCGCAGCCCTCATCCGGCCCGTGAGGGCAGTAAACCACCAGCCCCACCTCACCGCCCTGCTCCGCCACCAGCGTGCGCAAGCGCGCGTGCATGGCGTCCAGGGTGGCGATGTCGTAATAGCCACGGGCGATACCGGACTGGTTGGTGGCGATGGCCACCGTCCAGCCGGCTTTGCTCAACTGCGCGATGGCCTCGATCGAACCGGGCAGTGGAATCCATTCCGCCACCGACTTGATGTAAGCGTCGGAGTCGTAGTTGATCACCCCGTCCCGATCGAGAATCAGCAGTTTCAACATGATCAGCTCAGCGTCGAAATGTCAGCGATGTTGACGAACAAGCCACGCAGACGCGCCAGCATGGCGTAGCGGTTTTTCCGCACGCCGGCATCTTCGGCATTGATCATCACCGCTTCGAAGAACGCATCCACCGGCTCACGCAAGGTAGCCAGGCGTGCCAAGGCTTCGGCGTAATTGCGTTCGGCGATCAGCGGCTTCACCGCATTCTCTGCCTTGGCAATGGCCGAGTTCAGCGAGAACTCCTTGGCGTCGGCAAACAGGCCAGGGTCGACATCGGCGTTGCCCAGGCCTTCGGCCTTGCTCAGCAGGTTCGACACTCGCTTGTTCACGGCGGCCAGGGCATCGGCTTCCGGCAGCTTGCGGAAGGCCTGTACGGCTTGTACGCGCTGATCGAAGTCCAGCGCCGAACCCGGTTGCAGGGCACGTACCGACAGGTAGACGGAAACGTCCACGCCTTCGTCTTCATAACGCGCACGCAGGCGGTCGAACACGAACTCCAACACTTGCTCGGCCAGGCCGGCTTGCTTGACCTTGCCACCGAACTGGCCGACCGCGAACACCACGGCCTGGGTCAGGTCGAGGTCCAGCTTCTTGTCGATCAGGATACGCAGCACGCCCAGGGCCGCACGACGCAGGGCATACGGGTCTTTGCTACCGGTGGGCAGCATGCCGATACCGAAGATACCGACCAGGGTATCCAGCTTGTCGGCGATGGCCACGGCCGCACCGGTCAGGGTGGTCGGCAGCTCGGCGCCGGCGCCACGCGGCATGTACTGCTCGTTCAGCGCCAGCGCGACATCGTCCGCCTCGCCATCGTTGAGGGCGTAGTAGTAACCGGCGACGCCCTGCATCTCTGGGAACTCGCCGACCATCTCGGTGGCCAGGTCGCACTTGGACAGCAAGCCTGCACGCGCAGCCCAGGCGGCATCACCGCCAATACGCGGGGCAATGTAGGCCGCCAGCTTGGAAACGCGCACAGCCTTGTCGTAGACGCTGCCGAGTTTTTCCTGGAACACCACGTTCTGCAGGCGCAGGTTGAAGTCTTCCAGCTTCTGCTTCTTGTCTTGCTTGAAGAAGAACTCGGCGTCAGTCAGGCGCGGGCGAACGACTTTCTCGTTACCGGCGATGATCTGCTGCGGGTCCTTGCTGTCGATGTTGGCCACGGTGATAAAGCGCGGCAGCAACTTACCGTCCACGTCCAGCAGGCAGAAATACTTCTGGTTGTCCTGCATGGTGGTGATCAGTGCTTCCTGCGGCACGTCGAGGAAACGCTCTTCGAACGAGCACACCAGCGGCACCGGCCATTCAACCAGCGCGGTCACTTCATCGAGCAGGCTTGGCGGCACGATGGCGGTGCCCTCCTGCAGGCGGGCCAGTTCTTCGGTGCGCTTGCTGATCAGCTCGCGACGCTCGTTGGCATCGGCCAGCACGTAAGCAGCCCGCAGATCGGCGGCATAGTTAGCCGGCGAAGTGATGCGCACCGCTTCTGGATGGTGGAAGCGATGGCCGCGGGAATCACGGCCAGCCTTCTGGGCGAGGATGGTGCAGTCGATGACCTGGTCACCGAGCAGCATCACCAGCCACTGGGTCGGGCGCACGAACTCTTCCTTGCGCGCGCCCCAGCGCATGCGCTTGGGGATCGGCAGATCGTTCAGGGAGTCTTCGACGAGGGTCGGCAACAGGCTGGCGGTCGGCTTGCCTTTGATGACCTGGCTGAAACGCAGTTTCGGGCCGCTCTGGTCGATCTCGCTCAGCTCGACGCCACACTTCTTGGCGAAGCCCAGTGCGGCTTGGGTCGGGTTGCCTTCGGCGTCGAAAGCCGCCTGGCGTGGTGGGCCGTCGAGGTTGATGCTGCGGTCCGGCTGCTGGGTTTCCAGCGCGGTCAGCAACACGGCCAGGCGGCGCGGTGCGGCGTAGACTTTTTTCGCTTCAAACTTCAGGCCGGCGCTCTGCAGGCCTTTTTCGATACCGGCCAGGAACGCATCGGCCAGGGTATTGAGTGCCTTGGGTGGCAGCTCTTCGGTGCCCAGTTCAACCAGGAAATCTTGAGCACTCATTGTGCAGCCTCCAGCTTAGCCAACACTTCATCACGCAGGTCCGGGGTGGCCATCGGGAAGCCCAGCTTGGCGCGAGCCAGCAGGTAGGCTTGGGCGACGGAACGTGCCAGGGTGCGTACACGCAGGATGTATTGCTGACGCGCGGTTACCGAGATGGCACGGCGGGCGTCCAGCAGGTTGAAGGTATGGGACGCCTTCAACACCATTTCATAGCTTGGCAACGGCAGCGGCTGGTCGAGTTCGATCAGGCGCTTGGCTTCGCTTTCATAGAAGTCGAACAGTTCGAACAGTTTGTCGACGTTGGCGTGTTCGAAGTTGTAGGTCGATTGCTCCACTTCGTTCTGGTGGAACACATCGCCATAAGTCACTTTGCCGAACGGGCCGTCAGCCCACACCAGGTCGTAGACCGAATCCACGCCCTGCAGGTACATGGCCAGGCGTTCAAGACCGTAGGTGATCTCGCCGGTCACCGGGTAGCACTCGATGCCGCCGGCCTGCTGGAAGTAAGTGAATTGCGTCACTTCCATGCCGTTGAGCCAGACTTCCCAGCCCAGGCCCCAGGCGCCCAGGGTTGGGGATTCCCAGTTGTCTTCGACGAAACGGATGTCGTGCACCAGTGGGTCGAGGCCCACGTGCTTGAGCGAGCCCAGGTACAGTTCCTGGAAGTTGTCCGGGTTCGGCTTCAGGACTACCTGGAATTGATAGTAGTGCTGCAGACGGTTCGGGTTTTCGCCGTAGCGGCCGTCAGTCGGTCGACGACTGGGCTGCACGTAAGCGGCGTTCCAGGTTTCCGGGCCGATTGCCCGCAGGAATGTAGCGGTGTGGAAAGTGCCGGCGCCTACTTCCATATCGTAGGGCTGAAGTACCACACAACCTTGCTCGGCCCAGTATTGCTGGAGGGCGAGGATCAAGTCTTGGAAGGTACGCACGGCTGGCGTAGGCTGGCTCACGAAATTCACCTGTTACTTGGGCTGCGATTTAAAGAGCGGGAGTATACCCGATTCGGCCGCGCCACCATCCCCTGGAGCCTTATGCCACGCTGCTTTTGGTGTTCTGAAGATCCGCTGTACATGGCTTATCACGATCAGGAGTGGGGAACGCCGCTGCGCGATGCGCAGGGTTTGTTCGAGTTGCTTTTGCTCGAAGGGTTCCAGGCGGGCCTGTCCTGGATCACCGTTTTACGCAAACGCGAGCATTATCGAAAGGTCTTGTTTGGTTTTGATGCCCGGCGTTTGGCACAGCTGACCGATGCCGAGATCGAAGCACTGATGCTCGACCCAGGCATTGTGCGTAACCGCCTCAAGCTCAACGCCACCCGGCGCAACGCTGCGGCCTGGCTGGCGCTTGAAGATCCGGTGGGGTTGCTCTGGTCGTTTGTCGGCGGCGTGCCCAAGGTCAATCACTTCAAGGATCGCAGCGAAGTCCCGGCGATTACGCCGGAGGCTGAAGCCATGAGCAAAGCACTCAAGAAAGCCGGCTTCACCTTTGTCGGCCCTACCATCTGTTACGCGTTCATGCAGGCCTCGGGCATGGTCATGGACCACACTCAGGACTGCGACCGTTACGCTGACTTGGCCAACGCCGGTTAGAATGGCGGCTTTGCGCACCACACACGATCAGGAGTGACCTGTGGAAAAGTTTAAAGGCGCCTTGCTGGTAGGCGCTCTTCGGTTGTTTGCCCTGCTGCCATGGCGCGCGGTGCAAGCCGTGGGTTCGGCCATCGGCTGGGTCATGTGGAAAACCCCCAACCGCTCCCGTGAAACGGTGCGGATCAACCTCTCAAAATGCTTCCCCGACATGGACCCCGCCGCGCGCGAGCGCCTGGTCGGCCAGAGCCTGAAGGACATCGGCAAGTCCCTGACCGAAAGCGCCTGCGCCTGGATCTGGCCGGCCCAGCGTTCCATCGACCTGGTGCGCGAAGTCGAAGGCCTTGAGGTGCTGCACGAAGCTCTGGCCTCGGGCAAAGGTGTAGTCGGCATCACCAGCCACCTGGGCAATTGGGAGGTGTTGAACCACTTCTATTGCAGCCAGTGCAAACCGATCATTTTTTACCGCCCGCCCAAGCTCAAGGCGGTGGATGAGTTGCTGCGCAAGCAGCGCGTACAACTGGGTAACCGCGTGGCGGCGTCCACCAAGGAAGGCATCCTCAGTGTGATCAAGGAAGTGCGCAAAGGCGGCCAGGTGGGTATTCCGGCCGACCCGGAGCCGGCCGAATCCGCGGGGATCTTCGTGCCGTTCTTCGCCACCCAGGCGCTCACCAGCAAGTTCGTGCCGAACATGCTCGCCGGCCACAAGGCCGTGGGGGTGTTCCTGCACGCACTGCGGCTGCCGGACGGTTCGGGCTACAAAGTGATCCTGGAAGCGGCGCCGGAAGACATGTACAGCACCGACACCGCCACCTCCTGCGCGGCGATGAGCAAGGTGGTGGAGCGCTACGTCGGCGCTTACCCGAGCCAGTACATGTGGAGCATGAAGCGCTTCAAGAAACGCCCGCCGGGTGAAGAGCGGTGGTATTGACCCAGAGCCAATACCAAACCAAATGTGGGAGGGGGCTTGCCCCCGATAGCAGTGTGTCAGCCAATGCATATTTGACTGAACCGCCGCTATCGGGAGCAAGCCCCCTCCCACATTTTCGATCTGCTTAGCTTTGGCGGTCGAGTTTCTTCAGGAACACCGTCATCTCTTTCTCGGCCTGCTTGTCGCCATGGGCCTGGGCCGCTTCGATGCCCTTCTCCCACGCCTGTCGCGCTGCGGCGCTATCACCCTGACCCAACTGCGCCTTGCCCAACAACTTCCACGCCGCCGAATACTTCGGATCGAACTCGACGCACTTGCCTAGATGCTCCGCCGCCTTGGTATTGTCCTTCAAGTCCAGATAACCCTTGCCCAGCCCAAAGCGCAGCAGCGAGTTATCCACCCCCTTGGCGAGCATTTTTTCCAGGGATTCGAGCATGTCGGTCACTCCGGTTGATCAGAAAAAGCTCAATCCCACGTGGAACAACTTCTCCACATCGCGGATATGTTTTTTATCCACCAGGAACAGGATCACGTGGTCACCCGTGGCGATCACCGTGTCGTCGTGGGCGATGATCACTTCCTCATCACGAATAATTGCGCCAATGGTGGTGCCCGGCGGCAGGCCTATATCGCGGATGGCCTTGCCGATCACTTTGCTCGATTTCGAATCACCGTGGGCAATCGCCTCGATGGCCTCCGCCGCCCCCCGGCGCAGGGAGTGCACGCTGACGATATCGCCCCGGCGCACGTGGGCGAGCAAGGTACCGATGGTGGCCAGTTGCGGGCTGATGGCGATGTCGATATCGCCGCCCTGGATCAGGTCGACATAGGCCGGGTTGTTGATGATGGTCATCACCTTCTTCGCCCCCAGCCGCTTGGCCAGCAGCGACGACATGATGTTGGCCTCGTCATCGTTGGTCAGGGCCAGGAAGATGTCGGCGTCGGCGATGTTTTCTTCCATCAGCAGGTCGCGGTCCGAGGCGCTGCCTTGCAGTACGACAGTGCTGTCCAGGGTGTCGGACAAATGCCGGCAGCGTGCCGGGCTCATCTCGATGATCTTCACCTGGTAACGACTCTCGATCGCTTCGGCCAGGCGCTCGCCAATCTGTCCGCCGCCGGCGATGACGATGCGTTTGTAGTTCTCATCGAGCCGACGCATTTCACTCATGACGGCACGAATATTCGCTTTGGCAGCGATGAAGAATACTTCGTCATCGGCCTCGATCACCGTATCGCCCTGGGGCAGGATCGGCCGGTCACGCCGAAAAATCGCGGCTACGCGGGTTTCCACATTCGGCATGTGTTCACGCAGTTGACGCAACTGCTGACCCACCAGCGGCCCACCGTAATAGGCCTTCACAGCCACCAACTGCGCCTTGCCGCCAGCGAAGTCGATCACCTGCAAGGCGCCCGGAATTTCGATCAGGCGCTTGATGTAATGGGTCACCACTTGTTCCGGGCTGATCAACACGTCAACCGGAATAGCGTCGTTATCAAACAGCCCGGCGCGGGTCAGGTAGGCGGCTTCACGCACCCGGGCGATTTTGGTCGGGGTGTGGAACAGGGTATGGGCCACCTGGCACGCGACCATATTGGTCTCATCGCTGTTGGTAACGGCAACCAGCATGTCGGCATCGTCGGCGCCCGCCTGACGCAGCACGGTAGGAAACGATGCACGCCCTTGCACAGTGCGGATGTCCAGGCGGTCGCCCAGGTTGCGCAGGCGCTCGGCATCGGTGTCGACCACGGTGATGTCATTGGCTTCACTGGCCAAATGTTCGGCCAGTGTGCCGCCAACCTGCCCTGCTCCAAGGATGATGATTTTCATCCGGTCACTCCCTTAAACCCGTTCAGCCGCGCGCGGCGGCGATCTTGATCAGTTTGGCGTAGTAGAAACCATCATGCCCGCTTTCCTGCGCAAGTAACTGGCGGCCATGGGGCTGCTTGATACCGGCGGCCGTGGCGAGGTCCAGTTCCCGCGCGCCGCTGGTGCGGGCGAGGAAGGCTTGGATGACTTCGGTGTTTTCGGTCGGCATGGTGGAGCAGGTGGCGTAAAGCAGGATGCCGCCGACTTCGAGGGTCGGCCACAGTGTGTCGAGCAGTTCACCTTGCAGCACCGCCAGGGCGGCGATGTCGTCGGGTTGGCGGGTGAGCTTGATGTCCGGGTGACGGCGGATGACACCGGTGGCGGAACACGGCGCGTCGAGCAGGATGCGTTGGAACGGTTTGCCGTCCCACCAGCTGTCGGTGTCGCGGCCGTCGGCGGCGATCAGCTCGGCGCTGAGGCCCAGGCGTGCGAGGTTCTCCCGTACGCGTACCAGGCGCTTGGCTTCCAGATCGACAGCCACTACACCGGCCAGGTCCTTTTCAACTTCGAGGATATGACACGTCTTACCGCCCGGAGCACAGCAGGCGTCCAGTACACGCTGACCGGGAGCCAGGTCTAGCAGGTCGGCGGCCAGTTGCGCGGCTTCGTCCTGCACACTGATCCAGCCTTCGGCGAAGCCCGGCAGGCTGCGCACGTCGGTGGCCGCTTCCAGCACGATGCCGTCGGTGCTGTATACGCATGGCGTGGCGTTGATACCTGCGTTCGTCAGCAATTGCAGATACGCATCACGGCTGTGATGGCGACGATTGACCCGCAGGATCATCGGCGGGTGCGCATTGTTGGCCGCGCAAATGGCTTCCCATTGCTCGGGCCAGAAGGCCTTCAGGGATTTTTGCAGCCAGCGCGGGTGAGCGGTGCGCACCACCGGGTCATGTTCCAACTCGGCCAGCAGTGCTTCGCTTTCGCGCTGGGCGCGGCGCAGTACCGCGTTGAGCAGGGCCTTGGCCCAGGGCTTTTTCAGCTTGTCGGCGCAACCGACGGTTTCACCGATGGCGGCGTGGGCCGGCACGCGGGTGTAGAGCAGTTGATAGAGACCGACCAGCAGCAGCGCCTCGACATCAGCATCGGCCGCCTTGAACGGCTTTTGCAGCAGCTTGGCTGCCAGTGCCGACAACCGTGGTTGCCAGCGGGCGGTGCCGAAGGCCAGGTCTTGGGTGAAACCGCGATCGCGGTCTTCGACCTTGTCCAACTGCATGGGCAGCGAACTGTTCAGCGAAGCCTTGCCGTTGAGTACGGCGGCCAGAGCCTTGGCGGCGGCCAGACGTGGGTTCATTGGGCTGCCACCCCGAGGATCGTGCCCAGGGAAAATTTCTCACGTCGACTGTTGTACAAATCGCTGAAATTAAGCGCTTTGCCACCGGGCAATTGCAGACGGGTCAGGCACAGCGCCTGTTCGCCGCAAGCGACCAGCAGGCCGTCCTTGCTGGCGCCGATGATTTCACCGGGTGCGCCTTTGCCGTCGGCCAAGGTCGCGGCCAACACTTTCAAGGCTTCGCCATTGAGGGCGCTGTGGCAGATCGGCCACGGGTTGAAGGCACGCACCAGGCGTTCCAGCTCCACCGCCGGGCGGCTCCAGTCGATGCGGGCTTCGTCCTTGTTCAGCTTGTGGGCGTAGGTGGCCAGGTTGTCGTCCTGCACCTCACCGTGCAGGGTTCCGGCAGCGAGACCGGCAATGGCCTGAATCACGGCGGGCGGGCCCATCTCGGCGAGGCGGTCGTGCAGGCTGCCACCCGTGTCTGCGCCCGTGATCGGGGTGGTGACTTTGAGCAGCATCGGGCCGGTGTCCAAACCCGCCTCCATGCGCATCACGGTCACGCCGCTTTCGCTGTCGCCTGCCTCCACGGCACGTTGGATCGGCGCTGCACCGCGCCAGCGTGGCAGCAGTGAGGCGTGGCTGTTGATACAACCCAGGCGGGGAATATCCAGCACGACCTGGGGCAGGATCAAACCGTAGGCCACCACCACCAGCAGGTCCGGTTGCAGCGCCGCCAGTTCAGCCTGGGCCTCGGCGTTGCGCAGGGTCGGCGGTTGCAGCACGGGGATGTTGTGTTCCAGCGCCAACTGCTTGACCGGGCTCGGCATTAGTTTTTGCCCGCGACCGGCCGGGCGGTCCGGCTGGGTGTACACCGCGACGATGTCATAAGGGCTGGCAAGCAGGGCCTTGAGGTGTTCGGCGGCAAATTCAGGCGTGCCGGCAAAAACAATGCGCAATGGCTCGGTCATGGGAAGTCTCGGTTAAAAGCAGTCACAAAAGAAAAAGGCTTGCCGCAGCAAGCCTTTGGAAGGAGGGCATCAAGCTTGCTGGCGATGCTTTTTTTCCAGCTTCTTCTTGATCCGGTCGCGTTTGAGCGTGGACAGGTAATCGACAAACAGCTTGCCGTTGAGGTGGTCGCATTCGTGCTGGATGCACACGGCCAGCAGGCCTTCGGCGATCAGTTCGAACGGCTTGCCGTCGCGGTCCAGGGCCTTGATCTTCACGCGCAACGGGCGTTCGACGTTCTCGTAGAACTCCGGCACCGACAGGCAACCTTCCTGGTATTCGCCCATCTCGTCGGTCAGCGGTTCGAACTCGGGGTTGATGTACACCCGTGGTTCGCTGCGATCTTCCGACAGGTCCATGACCACGACGCGCTGATGCACGTTGACCTGGGTCGCGGCGAGGCCAATACCCGGGGCTTCATACATTGTTTCAAACATGTCATCGACCAGCTGACGAACCTTGTCGTCCACTACGGCCACCGGCTTGGCGATTGTGCGCAGGCGCGAGTCGGGGAATTCGAGGATGTTCAAAATAGCCATAAGCGTAATTGCTGCACATGTGAGGTAGAGGCAAATCGGCGGTGGGAATGGACCCATACGGCCGGTGTGAAACGCCCGAAAGCCGCGAAGGCTGTGGCATTTCACGCGAACGCACATAATAAAGGAGATTCACCCCATGAGGAAATCGCTACTCGTCTTGCTGCTATGGGCCCCGTTCGCCATGGCCCTGCTTCCACAACCCGGCCCGCGGCTGGATCAAGCGACGCAACAGGCCATTCAACGTTTCTTGTTACACAATCGCATTCTCGATACTCCCATGGACTTGGACAACGCGCCCTACGTCGTCGCGGCGGATGCAGGTCGGGTATTGGGCGCCCAGGGTGAGCGTGTATACGCCAGGGGCGTGTTGGACCCGGCCCAGCCAAGCTACGGGATCTTTCGCCGAGGCAAGGTCTACACCGATCCGCAAACCCGGGAGCTGTTGGGGATCAACGCCGACGACATCGGCACCGCACGGTTTGTGACGGCTGGCGACCTGAGCACCCTGGCCCTGCAGCGCGTGACCCAGGAAGTACGCCCCGGTGACCGTTTGCTCCGTGCTCAACCGCCTGTCGCACTGGACCGCGTAGAACGGTCGAAGCCCGTGCCTTTTATAGAAGGACACATCATCGACGTTCCCAAAGGCGTCACCCATATCGGCGTACTGGACGCCGTGACCCTGAATAAAGGTCGTCGCGAGGGGCTGGTCGAAGGCCAGTTGCTGAGCGTTATCAAAACCGGCGGCACCGTACGCGACACCCTCACTGGCGCTCCGGTGAAGCTTCCCGATGAGCGTGCCGGCACCCTGCTGGTGTTTCGCACCTACGAAAAGCTCAGCTACGGCCTGGTCCTCAGTGCCTCGCGCGCACTGGCGATAACGGACCGTTTCGAGACTGCCCCTCAAGCGCAATAAATAGCCTGCTAAATAAGTTACCAACAGAGTTATCCACAGCTTGTTCCGGTCAAGGATGATCAGATGTTTCCGATAAACAGCAGTGAAATTTCCCCTTCAGAACTGGAAGCCCGCCTACGCTTGCACAGGCTGCCGGAAGTAGGCCCGAAGCGTTTTAGGTTGTTAATCGAAGCGTTCGGTAGTGCCTCAAAGGCCATCAGTGCCCCTGCCAGTGCCTGGCGTTCTCTGGGATTGCCGCCCATCAGCGCCGATGCCCGACGTAGCCATGAAATTCGCGACGGTGCCAGTGAGGCATTGGCATGGTTGGAGCGTCAGGGCCAGCATTTGCTGATGTGGGACCAACCTGAGTACCCGGCACTGCTCGCCCAGATAGACGACGCCCCGCCACTTTTATTCGTCGCCGGCGACCCCGGAATCCTGGAAAAACCGCAACTGGCGATGGTCGGCAGCCGCCGTGCGTCCCGCCCCGGCATGGACACGGCCGCTGCATTTTCCCGCAGCCTGGCGAGCGCCGGTTTTGTCATCACCAGTGGCCTTGCGCTGGGTATCGACGGTGCGGCCCATCAAGCAGCGTTGGATGTGGGGGGGCATACAATCGGTGTACTCGGCACGGGCCTGGAAAATCTTTATCCACAGCGCCATCGGCGGCTTGCGGCGGCGATGATTGCCCAGGGCAGCGCCGTGGTTTCTGAGTTTCCGCTGGACGCCGCGCCCCAGGCCGGTAACTTTCCTCGGCGCAACCGCATCATCAGCGGCCTATCCCTGGGCGTGCTGGTGGTGGAAGCCAGCATGG
Organism: Pseudomonas sp. B14(2022); assembly: GCF_012030485.1. Lineage (NCBI taxonomy): Bacteria > Pseudomonadati > Pseudomonadota > Gammaproteobacteria > Pseudomonadales > Pseudomonadaceae > Pseudomonas > Pseudomonas sp. B14(2022). Next base: position 26,218 of record NZ_JAAUVM010000009.1, on the reverse strand, counting down.
CCAGCGGCTCGCTGATCACCGCTAAGCTTGCGGCCGAGCAAGGGCGAGAGGTGTATGCGATCCCGGGCTCCATCCATCATCCCGGAGCCAAGGGCTGTCACCAGTTGATCCGTGATGGCGCGATGCTGGTGGAGACCATTGAACACATCCTCGAAGGTTTGCGTGGCTGGCAGGCATTGTCGCGCCCGGCGCCGATGCCCGTCATACATCCTTTGGTGGCGCTGTTGCACGCGGCACCCCATACCAGCGAAGCCCTGGCGATTGCCAGCGGGCGCTCGTTGGCCCAGGTGCTGGCGACCCTCACGGAGTTGGAGTTGGAAGGCCAGGTGATCTGCGAAAGCGGGCGCTGGCTTGCGCGTCACCAGCTTTTGTAGCGGCCGGTTTTTTGGAACTAGGTTTTGTAAAGAAGATCGGTAAACTGCCCAGAGCTTTAGTCCGGAGAGTAAACAATGGTCAACAGGTGGCGTGTGCTGGAAGCCGCACGAGAAATTCGCGCAGGCGCGGTGATTGCCTATCCAACCGAAGCGGTCTGGGGCTTGGGCTGTGATCCTTGGAACGAAGAGGCGGTGGATCGGCTGCTGGCGATCAAGAACCGTTCAGTGGACAAGGGCCTGATCCTGGTGGCAGACAATATTCGCCAGTTCGACTTTCTGTTCGAAGACTTCCCGGATACCTGGATCGAACGTATGGCCAGCACCTGGCCTGGGCCGAATACCTGGCTGGTACCGCATCAGGATTTGTTGCCGGAATGGGTCACCGGTGTGCACGACACGGTGGCGCTGCGGGTGAGCGATCATCCACTGGTGCGGGATTTGTGCGCGCTGGTGGGACCGTTGATTTCTACCTCAGCCAACCCCCAGGGCCGCCCGGCGGCACGCACGCGGATTCGTGTGGAGCAGTATTTCCGCGGGCAGGTGGATTTGGTTTTGGGTGGTGCCTTGGGTGGGCGCAAGAACCCGAGCCTGATTCGTGATTTGGCAACGGGTGAGGTGGTGCGGCCTTCCTGAGACCGCGTCGCATCCATCGCGGGCAAGCGACCTCCCACATTGAACCGCGTCCGTCATGACAACACGGTCAAATGTGGGAGGCGCTTGCCCCCGAAGATTCCCTCAAGGCAACAGAATTGTCGACCCAGTGGTACGCCGCCCCGACAACTCCGTCTGTGCCTTCGCCGCGTCTGCCAGCGAATACCGCTGGTTGATATCAATGCGCACCTTGCCGCTCTTGATCATCGAAAACAGATCATCCGCCATCATCTGCAAGTTCGCCGGGTTGTTGGCGTAGGTCGCCAGGGTCGGCCGTGTTACGTACAGCGAGCCTTTGGCCGCGAGTATCCCCAGGTTCACCCCATCCACCGCGCCCGAAGCATTGCCGAAGCTCACCACCAGACCACGTGGTGCCACGCTGTCCAATGAGGTCAGCCAGGTGTCCTTGCCGACACCGTCGTACACCACGGGCACCTTTTTGCCGTCGGTCAATTCCAGCACGCGTTGTGCGACGTTTTCCTTGCTGTAGTCGATGGTTTCCCACGCGCCGAGGGATTTGGCCAGGGCGGCTTTCTCTGGCGAGCTGACGGTGCCGATCAGCTTCACGCCCAGTGCCTTGGCCCATTGGCAGGCCAGGGAGCCCACGCCACCAGCAGCGGCGTGGAACAGGATGGTCTCGCCAGCTTTCAGCTCATAGGTCTGGCGCAGCAGGTATTGCACGGTGAGGCCCTTGAGCATGGCACCGGCGGCTTGTTCGAAGCTGATGTCGTCCGGCAGGTGCACCAGGTTGGCGGCGGGCAGCACGTGCAATTCGCTGTAGGCCCCGAGCGGGCCACTGCCGTAGGCCACGCGGTCACCGACTTTAAATTGCGTGACTTCGCTGCCCACCGCATCAACCACGCCGGCGCCTTCTGCGCCCAACCCTGATGGCAGGGCCGGCGGCGCGTAAAGGCCGCTGCGGAAATAGGTATCGATGAAGTTCAGGCCAATCGCCTCGTTACGCACTCGAACCTGCTGCGGGCCCGGCTCTGCCGGTGTGTAGTCCACATATTCAAGTACGTCGGGGCCGCCATGGGCGCTGAACTGGATACGTTTGGCCATCTGCACATCTCCTTGGGTCGATCTCGCGTAGCTCCCTATCGGACTCCTAAGCTTGATCTTCGTCAACTGTGGCGACATGGAGTGCAGTGGTATCCTGTGCGCCCATTTGCCGCCGACGCCCCACGGCCTCGCGTAGCTTTGCCCGATTCAAGGTGATGCCATGACTACCCGCACCGAGGCTGTAAAGGCCTACCTGCTCGACCTGCAAGACCGCATTTGCAGCGCCCTGGAAACCTTCGAGACGGACACTCGCTTTATCGAAGACGCCTGGACCCGGCCTGCCGGCGGTGGCGGTCGCACCCGTGTGATCGAAAACGGTTCGGTCATCGAAAAGGGCGGCGTTAACTTTTCCCACGTATTCGGCAGCGGCCTTCCTCCGTCAGCCAGTGCGCATCGCCCTGAACTGGCCGGTCGCGGCTTTGAAGCCCTGGGCGTGTCGCTGGTGATTCATCCGCACAACCCGCACGTGCCGACGTCCCACGCCAACGTGCGTTTTTTCATCGCCGAAAAAGAAGGCGAAGAGCCGGTGTGGTGGTTCGGTGGCGGCTTCGACCTCACGCCCTACTACGGCAACGAAGAAGACTGCATTCACTGGCACCGCGTGGCCGAGCAGGCCTGCGCGCCCTTTGGCCCGGACGTTTACTCGCGCTACAAGGCCTGGTGCGATACCTACTTCCACATCAAGCACCGCAACGAGCCCCGTGGCATCGGCGGCCTGTTCTTCGATGACTTGAACGAGTGGGACTTCGACACCTGCTTCGCGTTTATCCGCGCCATCGGCGATGCCTACATCGACGCCTACCTGCCGATTGTGCAGCGCCGCAAAGCCAGCGCTTATACCGAACAGCAACGCCAGTTCCAGGAATTTCGTCGCGGCCGTTACGTGGAATTCAACCTGGTCTATGACCGTGGCACTTTGTTCGGCCTGCAATCGGGCGGCCGTACCGAGTCGATCCTGATGTCGCTGCCGCCCCAAGTGCGCTGGAGCTACGACTGGAAAGCCGAGGCCGGCAGCGAAGAAGCGCGCCTCACCGACTACTTCCTGCAAGACCGCGACTGGCTGGGCGTCGCCGCGCCCAAGGCGGCTGTCTGATGGATCGTTATGTGGTGTTCGGCAATCCCATCGGCCACAGCAAGTCGCCGCTGATTCACCGTATGTTCGCTGAGCAGACCGGCGAGCAACTGGACTACAGCACCATGCTCGCGCCCCTGGAGGATTTCACCGGCTGTGCCCGTGAGTTTTTCCAACAGGGCCGAGGTGCCAACGTTACCGTGCCGTTCAAGGAAGACGCCTACCGCCTGGCCAACAGCCTCACCGAACGCGCCCAGCGTGCCGGGGCGGTGAACACCTTGAGCAAACTGGCTGACGGCACGTTGCTCGGCGACAACACCGACGGCGCCGGCCTGGTACGTGACCTGACGGTAAACGCCGGCTTGAATCTGCAAGGCAAACGCATCCTGTTGCTGGGCGCGGGTGGCGCGGTAAGGGGCGCGTTGGAGCCGTTGCTGGCTGAACGGCCCGCTTCGTTGATCATCGCCAACCGCACCGTGGAAAAAGCCGAATTGCTCGCCGAGTTGTTCGACGACCTGGGCCCGGTGTCTGCCAGTGGTTTCGACTGGCTGCGTGAGCCGGTGGACGTGATCATCAATGCCACGTCCGCCAGCCTATCAGGTGATGTACCGCCGATTGCCGGCAGCCTGATCGAACCGGGCAACACGTTTTGCTACGACATGATGTACGCCAAGGAACCGACTGCGTTCTGCCGTTGGGCCAGTGAGCAAGGCGCAGCCGTGGCGATGGATGGCCTGGGCATGCTGGTGGAGCAAGCGGCTGAAGCGTTCTTCCTGTGGCGCGGTGTGCGCCCGGATTCGGCGCCGGTGTTGGCTGAACTGCGCCGGCAGTTGGCGCAGTAATCAATCTTCAAACTGGATGGGGCATTTATCGGCCCCCTCCAGTTTTTTCAACTCGTCCACCACCTGCGGCCTGGCGCGGCGCAATGTCAGGCTACGGCCCAGCCCCCTAAGGCGACGCGCCTCCTGGTGCAGCATCTCCACCCCGGAATAGTCGATAAAGTTGATCTGCTGCGCCTCGATCACCACCCGCTCACCCTGCAAGCTTTGCAGGCGCACTTGCAGGTAATGGCTGGCGCCAAAGAAGATCGACCCGCCCACCCGCAGCACATCCTCTTCTCCATCACGCCATTGTTGAACCCGTGGCTGTGAGGTGCGCTTGAGGTAGAAAAACAACGACGCCAACACGCCCGCATAAATCGCCGTTTGCAACTCAAGCAGCAAGGTGGCGACACAGGTCAGGCTCATCACCACGAATTCTGCACGGCTCACGCGGAACAACGCACGAATACCCCGCCGATCCACCAGGCCCCAGGAAATCAGCAAGATGCTGGCGGCCATGCTCGGGATGGGAATATGCGCGATCAGTGCGGCGCCAAACAGCGCAAACAAGGCCACCCATAATGCGGAAAATACCCCTGCCAGCGGCGAACAGGCGCCTGCCTCATAGCTGAGGCCGGAGCGGGTGAAGGACCCTGCCGACAGATACCCGGAGAAAAATCCGCCAACGATGTTGGATAAACCCTGCGCACGAACTTCCTGGTTGGCATCAAGCAATTGTTGCGAGCGTGCCGACAGCGAACGCGCAATCGACAGGCTGGTCACCAGCCCGAGCATGCCCACCGCAACGGCGCTGGGCAGCAGGCGCAGGATCATGTCCAGATCCAGCGGCAACGGGCTGAACGGCGGCAGCTTGCCGATAAACGAACTGACCAGCGCCACATGCCCGAACGCCCCCGGCCACAGCCAGGCTGCCAGGCTGCCCAAGCCCAGGGCGATCAGCAGCGTTGGCCAGCGAGGCACAAGGTATTTGAGCAGTGCGCCCACCAGCAAAGTACCGAGCCCAAGGGCAAGGGATGCGTGGTCCCACTCGCCAGCGTGGTCGATCAGCGCCAGCAGGCTATTGATCGCTGTGGCCTGGCTCGGTAAATCCAGGCCCAGCAGATTAGGCAGCTGCCCCAGGGCAATCACCACGGCGGCGCCCAAGGTGAAACCCAGCACCACCGAATGCGAGACGAAGTTCACCAGCGCACCAAAGCGCAGCATGCCCAGCAGCCACTGGAACACCCCGGCCAGGAATGTCAGCAACAGGATCAGGGTGATGTAGTCCTGAGACCCCGGCACGGCCAATGGGCTGACGCTGGCGTACAGCACGATGGAAATCGCCGCCGTGGGGCCACAGATCAGGTGCCAGGATGAACCCCACAGGCACGCGATCAGCACCGGGATGATCGCGGCGTACAGACCGTACTCTGGTGGGAGACCGGCGATCAGCGCGTAGGCAATCGATTGGGGCAGCGCGAGCACGGCGCCGCTGAGGCCGACCAGCGCGTCCCGGCCGACGCTGGCGCGCGTCTGGCGCGCAAGCCAACTGAGGAAGGGGAAGAGTGTATGGCGGTTGGGCCGGGGCATTTATAACTCGGCTGAAAAGGTTTGACTCAGGGTATCAGTACACACGGGTCCTTGTGGGAGGGGGCTTGCTCCCGATTTAGGTGGACCCGTCTAAATCTCTCTGACTGGCACTCCGCTATCGGGAGCAAGCCCCCTCCCACATTGGAATAGCGCAAGGCCCTAGAGTTTGGCTTTTACTGCCGGCAACGCGTCCTTGCCATCCACGGTTTTCACGCCATCCAGCCATTTATCCAGCACCGCCGGGTTCGCCTTGATCCACGCCTTCGCCGCCTCGGCATTGCTGACTTTTTTGTTGACCACCTCAGCCATGATGCTGTTCTCCATATCCTGGGTGAAACTCAGGTTGGTCAGCAGCTTGCCTACGTTGGGGCAGGCCTGTGCATAACCTTTACGGGTCAAGGTATACACGCTGCCGGTGTCACCAAAGTATTTCTCGCCGCCTTTGAGGTAGTGCATTTTCAACTGCACGTTCATCGGGTGCGGTGTCCAGCCGAGGAAGGTGACGAATTTCTGCTTCTTCACCGCCCGTGATACTTCCGCCAGCATCGCCTGTTCACTGGATTCGATCAGCTTCCACTGGCCGAGGTCGAAGTCATTCTTCTTGATGATCTCCTGCAGCGAGATATTCGCCGGCGCGCCCGAGCCTATGCCGTAGATCTTCTTGTCGAACTTGTCGGCAAATTTGTTCAGGTCGGCAAAGTCATGCACCCCGGCATCCCAGACATAATCCGGCACGGCGAGGGTGAACTCGGTGCCGTCGAGGTTCTTCGCCAGTTGCACCACATCGCCGTTGGCCACGAACTTGTCGTAGAAACCTTGCTGCGCCGGCATCCAGTTACCCAGGAACACATCCACCTGGCCGTCCTTGAGCCCGCCGAAGGTAATCGGCACCGCCAGGGTGTCGACCTTGGCCTTGTAGCCCATGCCGTTGAGCAGAAACCCGGTGATGGCATTGGTGGCGGCGATATCGCTCCAGCCTGGGTCGGCCATCTTTACCGTGTCACAGCTGGTGTCCGCATACGCATTGGCGCTACTCAGCACTAACATGCCCACTACCGCAGTTAACTTTTGCATGGCCTTCCCTCAGTGTTATTGGTTTTGGCAGGGTTGTGGATAACGTGCCTTGCGCTCCAGGTCGTCGAGGTCGATATGGTTGCGCATGTATTGCTGACTGGCGTCTACCAGTGGCTGGTGATCCCAGCTCTTCAGCTTGCCTTCGGTCAGCGCCTCGAACACCAGGCGACGACGGCGTTGGCTGGCGAGTACCTGCTGGTGGATCGCCGGGATGTCCCATTTGGCCCGCGCTTCATTCAAAAACGCCTCGAACAGTGGCCGGTGTTCCGGTGACTGGCTGAGGTCTTCCCGCTCGTGCGGGTCGTTGTGCACATCGAACAGTAGACAAGGGTCGTCTTCGCTGTAGATGAATTTGCAGGCGCCGCGGCGAATCATCATCAGTGGGCTGATGGTGCCTTCGGCCATGTATTCGCCAAAGACTTCGTCGTGCCCGCCCTGCCCTTGCAAGTGCGGGACCAGCGAGCGGCCGTCCAGCGGCAGGCGCGGGTCCAGTTCGCCGCCGGCCAGTTCCACCAGGGTCGGCAGCAGGTCGGCGGTAGACACGGCCTTGGTCACCCGGCCCGGCGCAAATTGCCCCGGGGCACTGACCAGCAGCGGCACGCGGGCGGCCATTTCAAACCAGTGCATTTTGTACCAGAGGCCGCGCTCGCCGAGCATGTCGCCGTGGTCGCCGGAGAAGATGATGATGGTGTCGTCGGCCAGGCCGGTGTCTTCCAGGGTTTGCAGCAGCTTGCCGACATTGCTGTCGATGTAGCTGCACGCGCCGAAGTAGGCGCGGCGGGCGTCGCGGATTTTATCCACAGGCAGCGGCTTGTCCCACAGGTCATAGACCTTGAGCAGACGCTGGGAATGCGGGTCGAGATCTTCCTGGTTCGGCGTTGCAGGCAAAGGGATGTCGTTGTCGTCGTACAGGTTCCAGAACGGCTTGGGAATGGTGTACGGGTCGTGGGGATGGGTCATCGACACGGTCAGGCAGAACGGCTGGTCGCCGTCTTCGCGGATGTGGTCGAACAGGTATTGCTGGGCCTTGAACACAACCTCTTCGTCGAAATCCAGCTGGTTGGTACGCACGCACGGGCCGGCTTGCAGCACCGAGGACATGTTGTGGTACCAGGTGGGGCGTACGTCCGGCTCATCCCAGTTCACCGCCCAGCCATAGTCGGCGGGATAGATGTCGCTGGTCAGGCGTTCTTCATAGCCGTGCAGTTGGTCGGGGCCGCAGAAGTGCATCTTGCCCGACAGCGCGGTGCGATAACCGAGGCGCCTCAGGTAGTGGGCATAGGTCGGCACATCTGCAGGGAAATCCGCCGCGTTGTCGTAGGCGCCGATCTGGCTCGGCAATTGGCCGCTGACCAGGGTGAAGCGTGACGGTGCACACAGCGGGCTGTTGCAATAGGCCGCGTCGAACACCACGCCCTGTTCGGCGAGGCGACTCAAATTCGGCAGCTTGATAGGGGAAGGTCCGTAGAACGGAAGCATCGGCGCGGCCATTTGATCGGCCATGATGAAAAGAATGTTCTTGCGCTTCATAGGTCTTCGGCATTCCATAGGCGGTGTTTATGCGAATGAGCATGCAGCCCATGAAAAATGGGGTAAAGCCCATGACGAGCAATGTCTAGGATAAGCACAGCTTATGTATGAAGCCCTTGGAGACCTGTCCCTCGACCTGCTGCGCGCGTTCGAGGCGGCCGCGCGCCATCGCAGCTTTACTGCAGCAGCGATGGAGTTGGGCACCACTCAGCCGGCCATCAGCCAGCAGATCAAGCGCCTGGAAGAACAACTGGCGATCCGCCTGTTTGACCGCATCTATCGGGGCATCGAGCTGACCGACGCCGGCGCCCTGCTGTTCGAGCATGTGCAAGGCGGTTTGCAGAGCATCAACCAGGGCCTCAGTGTGATTACCCAGCAGGACCAGCACGAAGTGCTGCAAGTGGCCACAGACTTTGCGTTCGCTGCCTACTGGCTGATGCCGCGCCTGCATCGCTTCCACGCTGCCAACCCGCAGGTGGACGTGAGCCTGGTGACCAGCGAGCGCAACCACGCCACCTTGCGCAGCGATATCGATGTGGCGGTGCTGTTTGGCGATGGTCGTTTCAAGCAGGGCGACAGCCTTTGGCTGTTCAACGAGGAAGTGTTTCCGGTGTGCAGCCCGCAGTGGCTCAAGGACCAGGCCACGCCGCTGACCCTGCAGAACTTGCACGACGTTCCTTTGCTGCACCTGCGCCAGGAAAACAACAACCAGTGGTTCGACTGGAGCGGCGTATTCCGCGAACTGGGCATCACCGCCGCGCCCACGCCCGGCCAGCTGCGATTCGACAACTACACCTTATTGATCCAGGCAGCGATTGCCGGCCAAGGGGTGGCGATCGGCTGGCGCCATTTGGTGGATAACCTGCTGGAACAGAATTGGTTGTGCCGACCGATCGGCAACACGGTGGTTTCGCGCTTTGGCTATTACGTGGTGCAGCCCCAGCGCAAGCGGCGTGGGCAGTTGGTCGAACGTTTCGTCGACTGGTTGCAGGCAGAACAGGCCAGCAGCGCGCAGTCCCTGACCGGACTGGCCCTGCCGTCGATTGCGGTCTAGGATTTGCCGCACATTGGATCCGGAGTCCGTCATGCAACGTATCAAGGGCTACCATGCCCATATCTACTTCGATGCCAGCACCCTCGATCAGGCGCGTGCCTTGTGCGAGGACGGCGCGAAACTGTTCCCGCTGCGCATGGGCCGCGTGCATGAGCGGCCCGTAGGCCCGCACCCGGACTGGAGCTGCCAGTTGGCGTTCGACCCCGAATACATTGGGGTGGTGCTGCCGTGGCTGGCGCTGCATCGCAATGGGCTGGTGGTGTTCCTGCACCCTGAAACCGGCGATGACCTGAAGGATCACACCGATTACGCGATCTGGATGGGTGCGATGCGCGAGCTGGACTTGTCGGCTTTTTAACCCCTCCTTATCAGATAGAACCAGTTTCCTCCCGCAGTAAAAAGCGAGGAGCCTGTAGGATTTATCTCGTTTAATCTCAATATGTGGGACAGTTATTTATATATTGAGATATTGCCAGCCGTAGGTTTATATTCGCCCATCTGCTTTTTTCAGCACCCACTCATTTCAGGTGAAGCGATGCAGGCGCAATTGATCGCGCTCGATTGGGGGACCAGCTCCCTTCGTGCTTACAAACTCGGTCCCGCGGGCGTAGTGCTGGAACAGCGCTCGCTGGCGTCGGGCATCATGCATTTGCCCAGCGAGCCCCGGGACATCGGCGGCGTTCGCTGCAGCGATGGCTTCGAGTTGGCGTTTGATGCAGCGTGCGGCGACTGGCTCGACGCCGAGCCAAACCTGGCGGTGATCGCCTGCGGCATGGTCGGCAGCGCCCAGGGTTGGAGCGAGGCGGCGTATCGCAGTACGCCGGTCGACGTCGCCAGCCTGGGCCAGGCGTTGCACAAGGTGCGCAGCCTGCGCGGTGTCGATGTGCATATCGTGCCCGGAGTGATCGAGCAGGTCGGCTTGCCCAATGTGATGCGCGGTGAAGAAACCCAGGTGCTGGGCGTGCTGCAAAGCCTGTCGGCCAGCGGTGAAATGCTGATCGGCCTGCCCGGCAGCCATTCCAAATGGGTCGAGGTGGTGGAAGGCTGCATCACTCATTTCGACACCTTCATGACCGGTGAACTGTTCGCGGTGCTGAGCAAGCACAGCCTGCTTGGTCGTACGCAAAAGGTATCCGAGCAGTTCCAGGCCGAGGCCTTTGACCGCGGTGTTCAAGTGGCGCTGTCGAACGATGGCCAGCGTGGCGTGCTGTCGACCCTGTTCAGTGCGCGCACTCTGGGACTGACCGGCGAACTCACCCCTGAGCAGCAGCCCGACTACCTGTCCGGCCTGCTGATCGGCCATGAACTGGCCGGCTTGCCAGCCAGTGCACGGCACATACCCATCATCCTGGTGGGCGCCGGCCTGCTCTGCGTGCGCTACCAACGCGCCCTCGCCCTCTGCGGTTTCGCCCACGTCAGCCTGGCGCAGGAAGCGACCGAGCGCGGGCTGTGGCAACTGGCAGTGGCCGCCGGACTCACTCAACCTGCAATGGAGGCCTGACATGCTCAAGCAAGCACTCGCACAAAACGGTTTGATCGCCATTCTTCGCGGCATACGCCCGGACGAAGCCCAGGCGGTCGGCCAAGTGCTGTACGACGCCGGGTTTCGCGTGATCGAAGTCCCGCTCAATTCGCCGGACCCTTACACCAGCATTCGCACCCTGCGCGACAGCCTGCCCGCCGATTGCCTGATCGGCGCCGGCACGGTATTGACGCCTGGGCAGGTCGAACAAGTGAAAGCTGCCGGTGGCCAAGTGATCGTCATGCCCCATAGCGATGCCAAGGTCTTGCGCGTCGCGAAAGCCGCCGGCCTGTACCTGTCGCCGGGTGTGGCCACGCCCACCGAAGCGTTCGCGGCGTTGGACGAAGGTGCCGACGTGTTGAAGCTGTTCCCGGCCGAGCAAATGGGCCCTTCTGTGATCAAGGCTTGGCTGGCGGTATTGCCTGCAGGCACGTTGCTGCTGCCGGTGGGCGGCATTACCCCGGACAACATGCAGGTGTTTATCGACGCCGGCGCCAAGGGGTTCGGGCTGGGTTCCGGGTTGTTCAAACCGGGTATGACAGTGGATCAGGTAGCGAGCCGCGCCCAGGCTTATGTCGCCGCCTGGAAAGCCCTGAACTGAGATCAAGTTCCGCGCCCGCAGGCGCTGCATCTATAAGAGAGATAACAGATGAAAATCACCAAACTGACGACCTTTATCGTCCCGCCGCGCTGGTGCTTCCTCAAGGTCGAGACCGACCAGGGCGTGACCGGTTGGGGTGAGCCCGTGGTCGAAGGCCGCGCTCACACCGTGGCCGCTGCTGTCGAGGAACTGTCCGACTACCTGATCGGCAAAGACCCACGCAATATCGAAGACATCTGGACCGTGCTCTACCGCGGTGGCTTCTATCGAGGCGGCGCCGTGCACATGAGCGCCCTCGCCGGCATCGACCAGGCGCTGTGGGACATCAAGGGCAAGGCCCTGGGCGTTTCCGTCAGCGACCTGTTGGGTGGCCAGGTGCGTGACAAGATCCGCGTGTACTCGTGGATCGGCGGCGATCGCCCCGCCGACACCGCCCGCGCCGCCAAAGAGGCCGTGGCCCGTGGTTTTACTGCGGTGAAAATGAACGGCACTGAAGAGTTGCAGTTCGTCGACAGCTTCGAAAAAGTCGACCTGGCCCTGGCCAACGTCGCGGCTGTGCGTGATGCGGTCGGTCCCAACGTAGGCATCGGCGTCGACTTCCATGGTCGTGTGCACAAGCCCATGGCCAAGGTGCTGATGAAAGAACTGGACCCCTACAAGCTGATGTTTATCGAAGAGCCGGTGCTCAGCGAAAACTACGAAGCCCTCAAGGAACTGGCGCCGCTGACCAGCACTCCGATTGCCCTGGGCGAGCGCCTGTTCTCGCGCTGGGACTTCAAGCGCGTGCTCAGCGAAGGCTACGTCGACATCATCCAGCCGGATGCTTCCCACGCGGGCGGTATCACCGAAACCCGCAAGATCGCCAACATGGCCGAAGCCTACGACGTGGCCCTGGCGCTGCACTGCCCGCTGGGCCCGATTGCGTTGGCGGCGTGCCTGCAACTGGATGCGGTTTGCTACAACGCGTTTATCCAGGAGCAAAGCCTGGGCATTCACTACAACGAGAGCAACGACCTGCTCGACTACGTGCGCGACCCGGGCGTGTTCGACTATGACCAGGGCTTTGTGAAGATCCCCAACGGGCCGGGCCTGGGGATCGAGATCAACGAGGAATACGTGATCGAACGTGCAGCCATCGGTCACCGCTGGCGCAACCCGATCTGGCGCCACGCCGACGGCAGTTTCGCCGAGTGGTGATTTCTGCCTGAAAGAACACGGTCAAACATGTGGGAGGGGGCTTGCCCCCTTCCACATTTTGAGCCGGTTTCTTCAGAAGTCCCTTCCTAAACAAACATAAGAATAGGCACCTACCATGCAACCTGAATCCTTGAGCGGGCAGGCTTCTTTAGTCACGCCTACCCGAAAGCGCTACTTCATCATGGTGTTGCTGTTTATCACCGTCGTGATCAACTACCTCGACCGCAGCAACCTGTCGATTGCCGCCCCGGCGCTGACCAGCGAGCTGGGCATCGATCCGGTACATGTCGGGCTGATTTTCTCGGCGTTCGGCTGGACTTACGCCGCCATGCAGATTCCCGGCGGCTGGCTGGTGGACCGGGTGCCGCCGCGCATCCTCTACACCGCCGCCCTGTTGCTCTGGTCCATCGCCACCGTGATGCTCGGCTTTGCCGCCAGCTTCATTGCGCTGTTTGTGCTGCGCATGGCGGTAGGCGCCCTGGAAGCACCGGCCTACCCTATCAACAGCCGCGTGGTCACCAGTTGGTTTCCCGAGCGTGAGCGCGCCACGGCCATTGGCTTTTACACCTCCGGGCAGTTTGTCGGGTTGGCGTTCCTGACGCCGGTCCTGGCCTGGTTGCAGCATCATTACGGCTGGCACATGGTGTTTGTCGTCACTGGCGGAGTGGGCATTCTGTGGGCGGCGATCTGGTATGCCGTGTATCGCGAGCCCCGGGACTTCAAAGGCGTCAACGCAGCCGAAATCGAGTTGATCCGCGAAGGTGGCGGTTTGGTGGACCTCAGTGCACAAGCGGGTAAGACCAAGGCGCCATTCAGCTGGGTCGACCTGGGCATTGTCCTGAGCAAGCGCAAATTGTGGGGCATCTACCTGGGGCAGTTCTGCCTGAACTCCACGTTGTGGTTCTTCCTGACCTGGTTCCCGACCTACCTGGTGAAATACCGCGGCATGGACTTCATCAAGTCCGGCATGCTCGCATCACTGCCCTTCCTCGCGGCCTTCGTCGGCGTGTTGTGCTCGGGGTTGTTTTCCGACTGGCTGATCCGCCGTGGCGCCTCGGTGGGGTTTGCCCGCAAGTTGCCGATCATCAGCGGCCTGCTGATCTCTACGGCGATCATTGGCGCCAACTTCGTCGAATCGACACCGTTGGTCATCGCCTTCCTGGCCTTGGCGTTCTTCGGCAACGGCCTGGCCTCAATCACGTGGTCCCTGGTTTCGACCCTTGCCCCTGCACGTCTGCTGGGACTGACTGGCGGTGTGTTCAACTTCATCGGCAACCTGGCGGCGATTACCACACCAATCGTTATCGGCTTCCTGGCCAGCGGCGATTCGTTTGCGCCGGCGATTACCTATATCGCGGTACTGGCATTGCTTGGGGCGCTTTCTTACATATTGCTCGTAGGTAAAGTTGAACGCATCGAGCTTTAAGCCGGTAGCGGGAAGATTGCTTTCTGGAGACTGACCTCTAATGGCGAGCAGACTTCCCGTGGCGAGCGGGCTTGCCACAGGAAGCTACGTTGCTACAACGTTATTGCGTGGTTTTAGTTGAGTACGCCGTCAAGGATTTCGTAGACGATGCCCGTGCCTACAGCGATCAGTACCACGTCCGGCCCCGAACGGCGCCATTCATAACCTGGATAGACCGGCAGGCGCGCCAGGGCACGGTTGTCCAAGCGCTCGCCGTAGTAGCCATGCGGCAGGGGGCGGCCGCGCACCAGACGCACATTCGGCGGCGGCGGTGCGCCACGGGAGAACTGGCCGTGGTTGTCGCGAATGATCTGGCGTACCGGGCCGAAGTCCTGGGGCGGGCCGCCGCGACGGTCGTCCTGCGGGCCGCGATGGTCGTCGCCACGTTGCTCGTGCTGGCCCTGCGGGGCGCCACGGTCGTCACCCCGCGGGTCAGGCGGCGCGGCTTGCACCAGGGCGCTGGCGCCAAGTACCAGCACACCAAGACCTGCAATCACGGATTTAGGCATTTTCATCGGGTATTCCTCAGGGCACACATACAAAAAAGGGATCTCGAACGCGGTTCGAAATCCCTTGGTCTTGCTGTTTAGGCCGTGATTGCTCGCGTTGATTCCTCTGTATCAGGAACTTTACCTCTCGCTACATGGCGCTTACTTACGGGCGTTGCGCACACCTTCCGACAGCGCCGCGCACAGGCTCAATACGCCATCGATCGCTTGTTGATCGTTACTGGCATTGGCGATGTGATCGATCAGGGCCGAGCCGACCACCACGCCATCGGCCAGGCGCGCGATGGCCGCCGCTTGTTCCGGTGTGCGGATACCAAAACCGATGCTGATCGGCAGGTCGGTATGCCGACGCAGGCGGGCCACGGCTTCTTCGACGTGTTCCAGGGTAGCGGCGCCGGCACCGGTCACACCAGCCACGGATACGTAGTACACAAACCCGGAACTGCCGTTGAGCACGGTCGGCAGGCGCACGTCATCGGTGGTCGGCGTGGTCAGGCGGATAAAGTCGATACCGGCGGCCTGGGCCGGGTCGCACAGCTCGCCGTTATGCTCGGGCGGCATGTCGACCACGATCAGGCCGTCGACGCCGGCCTCTTTGGCGTCAGCGATGAACTCAGGCACACCGTATTTGTGGATCGGGTTGAAGTAGCCCATCAACACCAGCGGGGTATCGTTGTTGTCCTCGCGGAACTCACGCACCATCTGCAGGGTTTTCAGCAGGTTCTGCTTGGCTTCCAGCGCACGGATGTTGGCCAGTTGAATGGCCGGGCCGTCGGCCATTGGGTCGGTGAAGGGCATGCCCAACTCGATCACATCGGCGCCAGCAGCAGGCAAGCCCTTGAGGATCGCCAGCGAAGTGTCATAGCCCGGGTCGCCGGCAGTGACGAAGGTCACCAGGGCGGCGCGGTTCTGTTCTTGGAGTTGCGCAAAGCGGGTTTGCAGGCGGCTCATTTAGTGTTTCTCCTGCTGAGACTGTTCCATGTGGTGCATCACGGTCTGCATGTCTTTGTCGCCACGGCCGGACAGGTTGACCACCATCAGGTGATCCTTCGGCAGGGTCGGCGCGCGCTTGAACACTTCGGCCAGGGCGTGGGCGCTTTCCAGGGCAGGAATGATCCCTTCCAGGCGGCAGCACTTGTGGAAGGCATCCAGGGCTTCGTGGTCAGTCACCGAGGTGTACTGGACGCGGCCGATATCGTGCAACCAGGCGTGTTCCGGGCCGATGCCTGGGTAGTCGAGGCCGGCGGAAATCGAGTGGGCGTCGATGATCTGGCCGTCGTCGTCCTGCAGCAGGAAGGTACGGTTGCCGTGCAGCACACCCGGTACGCCGCCGTTGAGGCTGGCGGCGTGCTTGCCGGTCTCGATGCCGTGGCCGGCGGCTTCAACGCCGATGATCTCGACGCTGGTGTCGTCCAGGAACGGATGGAACAGACCCATGGCGTTGGAACCACCGCCGATGCATGCCACCAGGCTGTCCGGCAGGCGGCCTTCCTGAGCTTGCAGCTGGGTGCGGGTTTCCTTGCCGATCACGGCCTGGAAGTCACGCACCATCGCTGGGTATGGGTGTGGGCCGGCCACGGTGCCGATCAGATAAAAGGTGTCGT
Organism: Pseudomonas sp. B14(2022); assembly: GCF_012030485.1. NCBI lineage: Bacteria > Pseudomonadati > Pseudomonadota > Gammaproteobacteria > Pseudomonadales > Pseudomonadaceae > Pseudomonas > Pseudomonas sp. B14(2022). The sequence goes on along the minus strand of NZ_JAAUVM010000009.1, from coordinate 10,092 downwards.
CGACGTTGGTCACCCAGTCGCGCAGGGCTTCGTTCATCGCGTCCTTGAGGGTGCCGGTGCCGGCGACCACTGGGATCACTTCAGCGCCCAGCAGCTTCATGCGGAACACGTTGGCCTGTTGGCGCTCGATGTCGGTGGTGCCCATGTAGATCACGCATTGCAGGCCGAAACGCGCGGCCACGGTAGCGGTCGCCACACCGTGCATGCCGGCGCCGGTCTCGGCGATGATGCGTTTCTTGCCCATGCGCCGCGCCAGCAGGATCTGGCCGATGCAGTTGTTGATCTTGTGTGCGCCGGTGTGGTTCAGCTCTTCGCGCTTGAGGTAGATCTTGGCACCGCCGCAGAACTCGGTCAGGCGCTCGGCGAAATACAGCGGGCTTGGGCGGCCGACGTAGTCACGCTGGAAGTAGGCCAATTCTTCGTTGAACGCCGGATCGATCTTGGCCGCTTCGTATTCGCGGGCCAGTTCGAGGATCAACGGCATCAGGGTTTCGGCGACGTAGCGGCCGCCGAACGCGCCAAACAGGCCGTTGGCGTCAGGGCCGTTGCGCAGATCGGTCTGGGACTGAGTCATGGGACGCTCCAGGTAGGAATTTGTGTGAGAAGCAATGACGGTCACTCTACCCCTCACATCCGGTGCTGAAAACCGATAAGATCGCTGCAACATGTCAGGAAAACTCACAGATGAGCCGAGACCTCCCACCCCTCAATGCCCTGCGCGCCTTTGAAGCCACCGCGCGCCTGAACAGCGTCAGCCAGGCTGCCGAGCAACTGCACGTGACCCACGGCGCGGTCAGCCGCCAATTGAAGGTGCTGGAAGAGCATTTGGGGGTCAGCTTGTTCATCAAGGATGGACGCGGCATTAAACTCACAGATGCAGGTGTGCGGTTGCGAGATGCCAGCGCCGAGGCGTTCGAGCGCTTGCGCGACGTCTGCGCCGAACTCACCCAGGCCAGCGCTGATGCGCCGTTCGTGCTCGGTTGTTCGGGCAGCCTGCTGGCGCGCTGGTTGATCCCGCGCCTGGGTCGCTTGAATGCCGACCTGCCGGACCTGCGCCTGCACCTGTCGGCGGGTGACGGCGACCTCGACCCCCGACGCCCCGGTCTCGATGCCCTGCTGGTCTTCGCCGAACCACCGTGGCCGGCGGATATGCAAGTGTATGAGCTGGCGAGCGAGTGTATCGGGCCGGTGATGAGCCCGCGTTTTGCCGGGTACGAACGCCTGCGCCAGGCGCCGCCGCAAGCCTTGTGTGGCGAAGCCTTATTGCACACCACTTCACGCCCGCAAGCCTGGCCCAGTTGGGCGCAACAGCACGGCATCGAGCCCGGCGCGTTGAAACACGGCCAAGGTTTTGAGCATTTGTATTATTTGCTGGAGGCGGCGGTGGCGGGGTTGGGCGTGGCGATTGCGCCGCAGCCGCTGGTGGCAGAGGACCTGCGCGCGGGTCGCCTGGTGGCGCCGTGGGGTTTCAGTGAAACCCCGGCGCACCTGGCGTTGTGGCTACCCAAGCGCGCCGCAGACGGGCGCGCGAGTCAGTTGGCGCACTGGCTCAAGGCTGAGCTGGCGCGCCAGCCGGTATAGCCGGTCAATCAGTCACCGCGTTTGCACAGCAGGTAAGCCGCCAGCAGGCCCAACGCGCCAACGGCGACGCCGGCGGTAGTCCATGGGTGCTCTTGTGCGTAGTCCCGGGTGGCAACACCGGTTTCACGGATTTTGACTTTGCTTTCTTCGTAGGCGTCGCTGATCAGGTGACGAGAGTGCTTGAGGGCATTCTCGGCATTGCTTTTCAGGGCCTTCAGCGTTTTGCGCGACTCATCGGACGCATCGTCCTTGAGGCTCTCAAGGGACTTGAGCAGGCTCGAAATCTCGGCTTCCATGCTTTCCAGCGACGCTTTGCGTAAAGAAGTGTTGGCCATTTGGAATCTCCTGAAGTGATTGAGTGGCGTGTGTAGATACCGACTGCGGCCGTTTCAGAAAGTGCAGTAAATCTGAACTTTCAGGTAGGAACGGTCGCCAGAAGCAGTATGAACAATGACTGCTAGGCTTTATTGACGACCCTCAGGAGAAACACCATGTCTGATCATCACACCTACAAGAAAGTGGAATTGGTAGGTTCGTCCACCACCAGCATCGAAGACGCAATCAACAATGCCCTGGCCGAAGCCAACAAGAGCATCAAGCACTTGGAATGGTTTGAGGTGACGGAAACCCGTGGTCATATCAAGGACGGCAAGGTCGCGCACTATCAGGTTACGCTCAAGGTGGGGTTCCGAATTGCCAGTAGTTGATCGCGTCGGTTGAACTTGCCGGCTGGCCGATTGCCATAACTTGCGCTACAAACAATGGGTGCCGATGCCAGCAGCGTCGGCACGCTCGTTTCAATCAGCGCAAGGAAAGTGACGGATGAAGAAGCTCCTGTTAGCGGTAGGTTTGTTGAGCATTGCGGGCACGGCCCTGGCGGCGGGCAAGCCTTGTGAAGAGCTGAAAAGCGAAATTGCAGCGAAAATCGACGCCAAGGGCGCTTCGGGTTATTCGCTGGAAGTTGTGGATAAAGGCACCTCGACCGACGCTAAAGTGGTCGGTACCTGTGAAGGTGGTACCAAGGAAATCGTCTACAAGCGCGGTTAATCCCGTGTCGCAGACATAAAAAACCGACGCGGGTGCGTCGGTTTTTTTTAGTCGGGGGTTTAGCCCTTCATCAACTGCGCCAGCAGCTCGTAGGAATGAATCCGGTCGGCGTGCTCGTACAGGTCGCAGGTGAAGATCAATTCGTCCGCGCCGGTCTGTTCGATCAACACTTCCAGCTTGGCGCGGATCTTCGCTGGGCTACCCACCATCGCCAGGCCAAGGAAGCTGCCGACCGCGTCTTTTTCATGGGGCAGCCACAGGCCGTCCATGGTTTTCACTGGTGGGCGCTGCACCAGGCTCTGCCCGCGCATCAAGGCGAGGATGCGTTGGTACACCGAGGTGGCCAGGAAGTCGGCGTGCTCATCGGTGTCGGCCGCCACCAGCGGAATGCCGAGCATCACGTAAGGCTTGTCCAGCACAGCCGAAGGCTTGAAGTGATTGCGGTACACGCGAATCGCCTCGTGCATCAAACGCGGTGCGAAATGGGAGGCGAAGGCGTAGGGCAAACCGCGTTCGCCCGCCAGTTGCGCGCTGAACAGGCTGGAGCCCAGCAGCCACACCGGTACGTTGGTGCCGGTGCCGGGCACCGCAATCACCCGTTGGTCCGGTGTGCGTGGCCCGAGGTAGGCCATCAGCTCGGCCACGTCTTCCGGGAAGTCATCCGCGCTGCCGGAGCGCTCGCGGCGCAGAGCGCGAGCGGTCATCTGGTCGGAGCCGGGCGCGCGGCCCAGGCCCAGGTCGATACGCCCGGGGTAGAGGCTTTCCAGGGTGCCGAACTGCTCGGCGATCACCAGCGGTGCATGGTTGGGCAGCATCACGCCGCCGGAGCCGACGCGAATCGTCGAGGTACCGCCGGCCAGGTAACCCAGCAATACCGAGGTGGCCGAGCTGGCGATGCCATCCATATTGTGGTGTTCCGCCACCCAGAAACGGTGGTAGCCGAACTTTTCCACATGCTGGGCCAAATCCAGGGAATTGCGCAGCGACTGCGCCGGGCTGCCGTTGGCGCGCACCGGCACGAGGTCGAGGGTCGAGAACTTTACGTCGGACAGCGATTTCATAAGCCTGCTTCTCCAAAGGGGGGCGCAGGCTTCTTAGACGAACCAAAACCTGCCGCTTCATGTGCATGTCCTATGCAATGAGGGCATATACCCGAGATTCAATAGCGAGGGTTAAATTTCCTACTTAATCGCTAGGTCTCTCTTACAAATGAACTTTGCCTTGGCGTCTATCCTCAGAACCTTACCGACGCAAAACCACCGTTCGAGGAGAAAGCTATGAGTATCGTTAAAAAGGCATCCGCGCATTGGGAAGGTGATCTGAAGACTGGCCTGGGCTCCATTTCCACCGAAACCGGCGTGCTGCGCGAAGCACCCTACGGCTTCAAGGCCCGTTTCGAAGGCGGCAAGGGCACCAACCCCGAAGAATTGATCGGCGCGGCCCACGCTGGCTGTTTCTCCATGGCCTTTTCCATGATTCTGGGCGACGCTGGGCTCAAGGCTGACAGCATCGACACCCAGGCCGAAGTGACCCTGGACCAGATCGATGGCGGCTTCGCGATCACCGCCGTGCACTTGGTGCTCAAGGCCAAGATCCCAGGCGCCAGCCAGGCGCAGTTCGATGAATTGAGCAAGAAGGCCAAGGAAGGGTGCCCGGTGTCCAAGGTACTGAATGCGAAGATCAGCCTGGATGCCACGCTGGTTAGCTGACACAGCAGGTCCACTGTGGGAGGGGGCTCGCCCCCGATAGCGGTCTATCAGTAACAGCGATGTTGACTGATGCACTGCTATCGGGAGCAAGCCCCCTCCCACATTTTGTTCTGCGTTAAATCAGAACTCGTGTTTCCCGAATGTGGTCCTATAGCCTATGCAGCCTTAGGCGCACACCCGTGCGCATGCATTCAGGGAGCTTCACACATGAAACGTTTTGCCTTGGCGATCATCTGCGGTGTGTTGGCCACATCGGCTGTGGCCGCACCAAAAGACTGCGAAGAGCTCAGGAAAGAGATTGAGGTCAAGATCCAGGCGAACGCCGTTCCGTCCTACACCTTGGAAATTGTCAGCAAGGAAGAAGCTGACAAGCACGACGTCGCCATGGTCGTCGGCAGCTGTGAGAACGGTACCAAAGCCATCATCTATCAGAAGAACAACGACTGATCAGAGACAGTTGACGCTGCGTTCTTCCGCCAGCAATTGGCGAGCGGCGTTATACAGCCGGATATTCGGCGTGAAGGCCAATGAGCGCCCTTCCAGGCGATAGCGTTGGCCAGCCTCGAAATGGTCGTACTGCAGGGTGATGAAACAGGTGCGGTCGGCGGTTTGCCCAAAGCCATTGAGGCTGCCGCCGGTGGGCACCTCGAAATCAAAGCGCACCATCAGCTCGTGACTGCCCGGTGGCACCTGGAAGTAGCGTCCGTCAGGCAGATTCTTACCATCCAGGCGCTGCGCCATCACCAGCTTGGCTCCCGGCGTCGGCGTAGCAAAATCGACCCAGGCCTGATGCGGGTCGGCCGGCGGCAGGGGGGGCGAAGCGCAGGCGCTGAGCAACAGGGCGACGACGGGAAGCAGGAGCTGGCGCATGGCAGTTACTCAACGCAAGGAGAGCTTTGAGTATAAACACGCTACGACGTGGAAAAATCCCCTTCAGGCGCGATAGTCTGGCGAACAAATCACCCAGGAGCGGTCGGTGCATGGTCAGGCGTTTTCTTCCAGGGTTGCTGGTTGTGCTGCTCAGTGGTTGCTCCAGCGTCAGTTACTACAGCCAATTGGCGGACGGCCAGTGGCAGCTGTTGCGGGCTCGGGAGCCGGTTGCCGAGGTCATCGCCGATCCATCGACGCCGCAGTTGCTGCGTGATCATCTGGTTCAATCACAGAAAGCTCGAACCTTCGCCAGCGAACACCTGCATCTGCCTGACAACCAAAGTTACCGGCTGTATGCCGATATTGGCCGTCCTTATGTAGTCTGGAATGTCTTCGCTACGCAGGAATTTTCCCTGGCGCCTCAAACCCATTGCTTCCCCATTGCCGGTTGCGTGGCCTATCGCGGCTATTACAGCCAAGGCGCGGCGCGCGGTGAAGCGGCGTTGTTGCGCCAACAAGGCATGGACGTGTCGATTGGCGGCGTGGAAGCCTATTCAACCTTGGGTTGGTTCAACGACCCGATCATGAATTCGATGATGAACTGGGGCGACGAACGCCTGGCCACGCTGATCTTCCATGAGCTGGCGCACCAGCGGTTCTACGTGAAGGACGACACCGAATTCAACGAGTCGTTTGCCAGCTTCGTCGAGCAGGAAGGCACCCGCCAGTGGCGCGCGGCCCAGGGCCTGGCGCCGCTTGGCAACTCGACGCGGCAACAGCGGGACCAATTTACCCAACTGATCCTCGATACACGTCAGCGCCTGGAAAAACTCTACGCGCAACCGCTGGCTGCCGAGGCGATGCGCCAGGCCAAGGCGGCCGAATTCGAGGATTTGCGTCGTGCGTACCGGCAGATGTGCGATAGCCAATGGGGTGGAGACAAGCGTTATGACGCCTGGATGAACCTGCCGATGAACAATGCGCGGTTGTTGCCGTTCGGGCTGTATGACCGGTGGGTGCCGGCGTTTGCGGCGTTATTCAGGCAGGAAGGTGGGGATTGGCCGAAGTTCTACGCGGCGGTGGAGAAGATGGGCGAGTTGCCGGTGGTGCAGCGCAAGGCTGCGTTGAGGCAGTTGGAAGGGGTTGATCCGTAGGGCCTCATCGGGGGCTTGCCCCCGATGGCGGTCTCAGGGCCGCTGCAAAAACGCCTGATGCATCTGCGCCAGCGTCTCAAAGTGCCAGGTCGGCGCCTCAGCATTCAACTCTTCGAAACTACCAAACCCATAACCGACGGCCGCCGAATCCAGCCCATTGCTGCGCGCCCCGATCAGGTCGTGCTTACGATCACCAATCATCAAGGTGGTGGACGGGTCCAGGCCTTCTTCGCTGATCAAATGCGCAATCAACTCGACCTTGTTGGTGCGTGTCCCGTCCAGTTCGCTGCCGTAGATCACTTTGAAGTGCCTGGCAAAATCGAAATGCCGCGCGATCTCGCGGGCAAACACCCAGGGCTTGGATGTGGCGACGTACAACTGGCGGCCCTGTTTGCCCAGGTCTTCAAGTAGCGGCATCACGCCGTCGAATACGCGGTTTTCATACAGCCCGGTGACTTTGAAGCGCTCGCGGTAGAAATTCACTGCCTCCCAGGCCTTGGCCTCATCGAAGTCGTAGAACTGCATGAAGGCTTGCAGCAATGGCGGGCCGATGAAGTGTTCGAGTTGGGTCAGGTCGGGTTCGTCGATGCCCAATTTGCCAAGGGCGTACTGGATCGAGCGGGTGATGCCCTCGCGCGGGTCGGTGAGGGTGCCATCCAGGTCGAACAGCACGGTTTGGTAATGGAGGGTCATTGGTCGAATCCTTCAGCCAGGTGCAGGTCTTTGAGCTTCACGTAGTTCGCGGCGCTGTAGGTGAAAAAGGCGCGTTCCTTGTCAGTCAGCGGGCGGATTTGTTTAACCGGGCTGCCGACATACAAAAAACCGCTGTCGAGCTTCTTGCCCGGTGGCACCAGGCTGCCGGCGCCGATGATGACGTCGTCCTCCACCACGGCGCCGTCCATCACGATGCTGCCCATGCCGATCAAAATCCGGTTGCCCACCGTGCAGCCGTGCAGCATGACTTTGTGTGCGATGGTCACGTCATCGCCGATCAGCAAGGGAAAACCGTCCGGATTGAAGGGGCCTGCGTGAGTGATGTGCAGCACGCAGCCGTCCTGCACGCTGGTGCGCGCGCCGATACGGATGCGGTGCATGTCGCCGCGAATCACGGTCAGCGGCCAGACCGAGCTGTCGGTGCCGATTTCGACATCGCCGATCACCACCGCCGAAATATCGACAAAAGCCCCGGCGCCCAGGGTTGGCGTGTGGTTCTGATAGGTGCGAAGGGTCACGATAGCCTCTCTCTTATGTGCTGATAGCTGCGGTGGACGTTGATTGTAATTAAGATGGCCCCATCTTTGTTCTTACATGTTTCTTCAGCCAAGGTGCCAACCGTGAGCGCGAACAACCCTCTTCTGCAGTCCTACGACCTGCCGCCGTTCTCGGCGATCCGTGCCGAGCACGTGCAGCCGGCCATCGAACAGATCCTCGCCGACAACCGTGTTGCCATCGAAGGCATCCTGCAAAGCCAGGGTAAAAATCCGACATGGGCCGGTCTGGTGCTGGCCATGGACGAACTGAATGATCGCCTGGGCGCCGCCTGGAGCCCGGTCAGCCATCTCAATGCTGTGTGCAACAGCGCCGAGCTGCGCGAAGCCTACGAGGCGTGCCTGCCGGCATTGAGCGCCTATTCCACCGAGATGGGCCAGAACCGCGCGCTGTTCCAAGCCTTCGAAGCCCTGGCCAACAGCCCGGAAGCCGCCGGTTTCGACGTGGCGCAAAAAACCATCCTTGAACACTCCCTGCGCGACTTCCGCCTCTCGGGTATCGACTTGCCGCCTGAGCAGCAAAAACGTTACGCCGAAGTGCAGAGCAAGCTTTCCGAGCTGGGCAGCAAATTCTCCAACCAACTGCTGGACGCCACCCAGGCGTGGACCAAGCACGTCACCGAGGAAGCCACCCTCGCCGGCCTGACCGATTCGGCCAAGGCGCAGATGGCCGCTGCCGCGCGGGCCAAAGGCCTCGACGGCTGGCTGATCACCCTGGAGTTTCCAAGCTACTACGCGGTCATGACCTACGCCCAGGACCGCGCCCTGCGCGAAGAAATCTACGCGGCCTACTGCACCCGTGCGTCAGACCAAGGCCCGAATGCCGGTCAGAACGATAACGGCCCGGTGATGGAACAGATCCTCGACTTGCGTCAGGAACTGGCCAAGCTCCTGGGTTACGCCTCGTTCTCCGAGCTGAGCCTGGCCACCAAGATGGCCGAGTCCAGCGACCAGGTGCTGAGCTTCCTGCGTGACCTGGCCAAGCGCAGCAAGCCGTTCGCTGCCCAGGACCTGCAACAGCTCAAGGCCTACGCCGCCGAACAAGGCTGCGCCGACCTGCAAAGCTGGGACAGCGGTTTCTACGGCGAAAAGCTGCGTGAGCAGCGCTACAGCGTGTCCCAGGAAGCCCTGCGCGCCTACTTCCCGATCGACAAGGTGCTGGGCGGCCTGTTCGCCATTGTGCAGCGTTTGTACGGCATCGAGATTGCCGAGCAAAAAGGCTTCGACACCTGGCACCCGGATGTTCGCCTATTTGAAATCAAGGAAAACGGCCAGCACGTCGGGCGCTTCTTCTTCGACCTGTACGCCCGCGCCAATAAGCGTGGCGGTGCCTGGATGGACGGCGCACGCGACCGCCGCCGCACCATCGACGGCGTGCTGCAAAGCCCGGTGGCGAACCTGGTGTGCAACTTCACCCCGGCCGACAGCGGCAAGCCTGCCCTGCTGACCCACGATGAAGTGACCACCCTGTTCCACGAATTCGGCCATGGCCTGCATCACCTGCTGACCCGCGTCGAGCATGCCGGCGTGTCCGGTATCAATGGTGTGGCGTGGGATGCGGTGGAATTGCCGAGCCAGTTCATGGAGAACTGGTGCTGGGAGCCGGAAGGCCTGGCGCTGATCTCCGGCCACTATGAAAGCGGCGAGCCACTGCCCCAGGACCTGCTGGAAAAAATGCTCGCGGCGAAGAACTTCCAGTCCGGCCTGATGATGGTGCGCCAGCTGGAGTTCTCGCTGTTCGACTTCGAGTTGCATGCCACCCATGGCGATGGCCGCAGCGTGGCCCAGGTGCTCGAAGGCGTGCGCGATGAGGTGTCGGTGATGCGTCCTCCTGCCTACAACCGTTTCCCCAACAGCTTTGCGCACATCTTTGCCGGCGGTTATGCCGCGGGTTACTACAGCTACAAATGGGCCGAAGTGCTGTCGGCGGATGCCTTCTCCAAATTCGAAGAAGACGGCGTGCTCAACGCCGAGACCGGTCGTGCCTTCCGTGAGGCAATCCTGGCGCGTGGCGGTTCCCAGGCGCCGATGGTGCTGTTCGTCGACTTCCGCGGACGTGCACCGTCGATTGACGCACTCTTGCGCCACAGCGGCCTGAGTGAGGACGCAGCAGCATGAGCGAAGGGCCTGTGACTACCAAAAAGCAATTTATCGCCGGGGCGGTGTGCCCGGCGTGCAGCGAACCGGACAAGTTGAAGATGTGGACCGAGGACAGCGTGCCGCATCGCGAATGCGTGGCCTGCGGGTATACCGATACGCTCAATGACCAAGGGCTGTCGGTGCCCAAGGAGTTGGGCACGCGGGTGAATACGTCTGCGCTTAAAGCGCCAGCCGATCCCAAGGTTCAGGCAGTGCAATTCTTCCCGAATCCGAAATTGAAAAAAGACTAACGGTCCTACGCGGGCCAATGTGGGAGGGGGCTTGCCCCCGATAGCGCAAGGTCAGTCAGCCTCTGGATTGGCT